>JAADHX010000110.1:5300-14836 GCA_013151655.1 Actinomycetota bacterium | reverse complement strand
TGGACTCGCGCCGGTTCGTGAAGCTCTCGGTCGACAATCCGCTACGAGAAGTAATTCTCGTAGCCCGCAAGGATCTGACCATCGAGTGGCGATCTCGCGTAACCACCAACCAAGTCGCGCCGCTTGGACTGCTGATCCTCATCGTGTTCGCGTTCGCATTCGATGCCAACCCGCAGCTTCTTTCACTCGGAGCTCCCGGGTTGTTTTGGGTAGGCGTGCTGTTCAGCGGACTGTTGACGGTGCAGCGCGCGTTCACCGTGGAGGGCGTTGATGGTCTCACTGATGCCCTCCGGCTTTCTGGCCTGCGACCGGAGTCGATCTACCTCGGAAAGACACTTGCCGTCACGATTCAGTTGCTGTTTCTCGAGGTGCTGCTGTTCGTTGGGGTCATCGTGTTCTTCGATGCCAGCGTCGATGACTGGTTGCTTCTGATCGTGGCCGCAGTAGTCGGTACTAGCGGGTTCGCGGCGGCTGGATGCATCTACGGGGCTATGTCTCTTGGTTTACGCGTGCGCGAGACGTTGTTGCCGCTACTGCTGCTTCCAGTTGTGGCGCCACTGCTGCTGGCCGGAAGCCGTGCGTTCGATCGTGCTCTTGGAGTCTCGACCCAAGCGGGTTGGAACTGGGTGGCAATGTTGGGGGTTATGTTCGTTGTGTATCTGACCCTGGGTACGCTGTCGGCTGGCCCGCTGTTGGAGGATGGTTGATCGTGAACTCCGCGATTCCGGAGACAACCTCGCAGTTCGCTCGATCGGCGACTGCGTCGATCCCGACCCGTGTGCTCGGTTGTTTAGCTGTCGCATCGCTGGCCGCCGTCGCGTTGCTTGGCCTAGTCGTGTCACCACGCGATGTCAATCAAGGCGAAGCGGTCAGGTTCATGTACTTGCATCTGCCTGTCATCTGGATTGCCTACGCGTCGTTCGTTCTCGCCGCGGTCGCTAGCGCCCTATTACTTTGGAAGGGTGCAGCTCGACCAGACAAGGGCCGTCACTACGATCGCCTCGCCGGAGCTGCAGCCGAAGTTGGTGTGTTCTTCACCGCCCTCACCATTATCACCGGTGCTATGTGGGGGCGTCTCACGTGGGGCGTCTATTGGCAATGGGACGCCCGCCTCACCACCACTGCAATCATGTTCGTGAGTTATCTCGGCTACTTGGCGCTCCGACAAATTCCGGCCGAGCCCGTTGTACGTTCCAAACGAGCCGCGATTGCTTCGCTGCTCGCGGCGGTTAATCTGCCGCTCGGGCACTACAGCGTCGATTGGGGGGTCACTCTTCACCAGGAAGCCAGCCTAAGCAGTCTGTCTGATCCGCTAATTACCGGCGATATGTTGGTCGTGCTCGTCTTCTCTGTCATGTCGTTCACCATTGTTGCGGCCTGGCTTATGGTTCACCGCTACCGGGTGATTCGCCTCGAAGAGATATTCGAAGAAGAAGGCCTCGAGACGGCGCTCGCGGCGCGCCGAGCCGAAGTTGACCAGCCCGGCGAATCGGGCCTCGAAACCGCGGGAGCGCTCTAATGGAGTCCTGGGGAATGATCCTGACCGGGTATGGAATCGTCTTCGGTGCCCTTCTCGGATATGCGTTGGTGGTGCTTCGACGCGGGCGCCGATTGGTCGACCAGCTTGGTCTGGGCGAGCTAGTCACCGAGGCGGCCGAAGTGGGAGAACACCACGAGGAACCCCCGTGGACGTAAACGACAGATCCGGACTCGACGACAGCGAGCCACCTCCGGCCTTAGACCTGACTCCGCGTCATGGCCTCGACGATGTCGACGCGATCCGCCGCGAGCTTGGCAAGGGAAAGAAGCGATGGATCACCGTCGCCGGAGTTCTGATCGTGTTTGCGTTCGGCTTCCTGGTCGTGCAATTCCTTCAGGACGCCACGGTGTTCTTCCGCAACGTCGATCAGGCCGTCGCCGAACGCGACGAACTTGGCGATCGGCGCTTTCGGATTCAAGGAAGAGTCATTCCAGACTCAGTCGAAGTCATTGACGATGTCGTCACCTTCGAGATACTGCACGGTTGTGCCACGGCCGCGGTTCGCCACCTAACTGATCCGGCCGAACTATTCGACAACCCGTGGATTCCTGTCGTTCTCGATGGCAGCTGGAAGCCGCAAACCGTAAAGCTCGTCGGCGGCACCGACGACTACGTGTTTGAATCTGACCGCATGCTCATCAACCACACGAACGAGTACTCGAGCAACAACGCCGAACAAGTCGAGTCGAATCTTCCCGATGATTTCCTCGTGGGTTGCGATCTCACTCGCAACGACGTTGGCCTCGACTAGTGCAAACACTTGGGTCGATAGCGCTACTAGCCGGATTCGCAGCGTCGGTCATGGCGGCAATGAACGTAGCAACTGGGCTGGCGCTAAAAGAAGCGGCGCTGCTCAAGATGTCACTGCGCTGGTCGGCAATCATTCTGGCCTCGATCGTGATCACCGCGGCCATTCTCGAAATTGCGCTGCTCCGTAACGACTTTTCGTTCGAATACGTTGCTAACAACAGCAACATCGCGTTACCGGTGGTGTTCAAGATCGCCGCCTTGTGGGCGTCGCTCGAGGGATCGATCGTGCTGTGGGCTCTCATACTGTCTGGCTACATATTTGCCACTGCGTTTCGCTTCCGCGACCGTCTCGACGATCGGCTCGTGGGTTTTGCGATGCTCACCTTGTTCGTGGTCTCGGCGTTCTTCTTCTTCTTGCTCATCGGGGAGGCGAACCCCATGGGCACAATGGCGAGACCACCGCTCGACGGTGCTGGGCCAAACCCCCTTCTTCAAAACCACCCTTTGATGGCCGTTCACCCGGTCATGCTCTACCTGGGATACGTCGGGTTTACGGTGCCATTTGCATTCGCAATAGGAGCGCTGGCAACCGGGCGAGTGGGCGAAGGCTGGCTGTTGCTGACCCGTCCGTGGACTGTTGCCGCGTGGGGTTTCTTGACCGTCGGAGTTGTCCTAGGGGCCTGGTGGTCATACGAGGTTCTTGGCTGGGGTGGATATTGGGCTTGGGACCCGGTCGAGAACGTCTCACTCTTGCCGTGGTTGACTGCAACCGCATACCTGCATTCGGTGGTGGTGCAGGAGCGCCGCGGCATGTTACGGGTATGGAACCTGTCGCTAATCACCGCCACATTTGGTCTAACTATCCTCGGCACCTTCATAACCCGGTCTGGAGTACTCGACTCGGTTCACGAGTTCTCGAACTCCTCCCTCGGCCCACTGCTGTTAGGAGCGTTCGCGGTAATCGTGGTCGTGTCGTTCGGACTAATAGCGTGGCGCGCGGAGATGCTGCGGACGGTAGGCATCATTGAGTCGCCTGTATCGCGCGAAGGGAGTTTCGTTGGCAACAACTTGTTGTTGACTGCCTTTGCCTTTGTCGTCTTGCTCGGCACGATGTTCCCGTTGCTGGTCGAGGCCATCAACGGCGATCAGTTGTCAGTCGGGTCGCCGTATTTCGATCGGCTGACTGCACCCATTGGTCTTATGTTGTTGTTCTTGATGGGCGTTTCGCCGCTTCTGCCATGGCGCCGAACCGACCCAGAGACACTCCGCGATCGAGCCTTCTGGCCCGGAGTGTTTGCGGTAACGGTTCTGGTCGTTTCGGTTTCCCTGGGTGCCGATTCGTTGTATGAAATGCTTGGGTTCTTGGCCGCAGGGTTCGCGGCTGGAGCATCGATTCGCCACGTGGTCTTGGCCAGTCGTCGTCAGGGTTGGCGAGGCGTCACCGGCCGCAGCGGGGGCGGCATGATCGCCCATCTGGGGTTGTCTGTTCTGGCTCTCGGACTCATCGCCAGCTCGGCCCATGGAACCGAGATCGAGGCCAGACTCGCTCCCGGGGACACCGTCGAGATTTCTGGTCACACCATCACGTTCATAGAGCGCATCGACTATTTCGATGGCGACAACGCTGTCATCGAAATCGCAGTCCTGGTCGACAACGACGAGATTCACAAGCCGGCTATCACCACGTTTCCCAACTTCGGTCGACCCATCGGCACTCCATCGGTCGCGACCGGCTGGCGAGAGGACGTCTACATCAACATTCTCGACTTTTCCGACGATGGGTCAGAGGCGCTAGTGCGAGTCATCGTCAGGCCGATGATCACATGGATCTGGACCGGCGGGCTGCTGATGGGTTTCGGTTCGCTACTTGCCATCATCCCGAGTCGAAAGCGCCGACCCGAAGTCCCGAGTGGCAGCGCCGACTCCGTTGATGGCGATGCCGAAACCTCCGAGACGCTTGTAGGAGCCTGAGATGGACGATATCGACGAAGGTGTTGCAGAGAGTGGAGTCGACGATCCTGACGACTTCGAAGAAGATGAACCTCCGGCTCCGCTTTGGGCCAAGCTCGGCACGGGTGTTGTCGCAGTGGTTCTTGTCGGCTTCATTGCCGTGCTCGCCACGAGCGACGGCGGCGATGGCACTGGCCGAGTCGACTCTCGATTGATTGGCCGTGCGGTACCGGAACTTGTTGGTACCACCCTCGACGGATCAACGTACGACATCGATTCGGCTAGGGGCACTTGGACTGTCATCAACTTTTTCGCTAGCTGGTGCGCTGCGTGTCAGGCCGAACATCCCGAATTCATCGAGTTCGCCGACAGACACAGCGACGGCTCGGCTCAGATGGTCAGTGTTGTAATGGGCGATACGGAGTCGGCCGTCCGCGAATTCTTCGACGACCGTGGTGGCGATTGGCCCGTAATCGTCGACGCGGCTTCTGCGCCCGCTGAATTCGTGGTGTTACAGGTACCAGAGACGTTTCTAGTCGCTCCGTCTGGTCTCGTGGTCGACAAGTGGATTGGCCAGATCACTGCCGACACCCTCGACGCGGCCATTGATCGACTAGTCGCTGGTTCCTCGCAATGAGGCCGCTGACGGACTCGCAGCGAAACCTATCGTGGATGGTGCTGCTGGCCGTGATGATCATGGCCATTGCTTACGGTGTCATCTCCGCCGACACTGGCCCCCGTACAGAAGCCGAACGGGCCTTCGACATCAAGGAGACGATCCTGTGTCCTGTTTGCGATGGTCAGAACGTCCTCGAGTCGAACGCTCCGATAGCGGCGTCGATTCGGGTCTTTATTGATGAGGCTGTAGCCGAGGGCGACACCGACGACGAGATTCGTCGCCAGCTTGTCGACAAGTACGATGAGGACATCAACGCCAAGCCGCCGGCCACGGGACTCGGTTCGCTCGTATGGACTCTGCCTGTCGCCGGACTGATTGCGGTTGTCGGGTCGCTGGTATTTAGTTTCCGACGATGGTCGCTAGCGGCAGAGAAGAACGTGTCCGGCGCAGATCGTGAGCTGGTTGCCAAGGCCAGAGTCGACCAGTGAGTAATGCGCACATATGACCCAACGGCGTAATCCCGAGGTTGTGGCCCGTCTCGAGGATGAACGGGCAGGACTGCTGGCTCAGTTCGATGTCCTCGATGCCGAGTTGGTCAGCGGCGAGATAGACGAGGCCGATCACGTCACGCTTGCCGACGACCTAACTCGTCGTACTGCCCAAGTGATCAGAAGCCTCGACCGCCAGCGGCCACCTCCGGTTTCGCGCCGCCAGGTCTCGTCGAAGCGCCGATGGTTGACGGTTGTGGTTGTCGGCATTCTTGCTGTTCTTGGAGGGCTCGCCGTGGCTGGATCTTCGGGGTTGAGATTGGCCGGCCAGTTCGGCTCTGGCGAGATCACCCAAAGCTCGAGAGACCTGTTGATCGAAGGCGATACCTATTTTGGCATCGGCGATCTCGTAGCCGCACGTGCCACCGCCAACGAGATACTCGAGGTACTACCGGGCGATCCAGATGCGTTGGTGCTGATTGGTCTTATCGACGAGAACGAAGGCGAGCTCATTTCAGCCCTGGAATCGTATCGATCGGCACTCGCCACCGAACCCGAGCACGTCGATGCCCTCACCCGACTTGGGTGGATATTGGTCAACTTGCCCGATGAGGCTGTCGCCGCCGAAGGAATCAACGCCCTCGATCGTGCCATAGCAAATCCGAACGCGGGCTTCGAGCCGTATTTGTTTCGAGCGGTGGCCGCCGACCGCATCGAAGGCGATCTAGAAGGCGCCATCGAGTTCTATCGTGGGGTGCTCGCCCGCAACCCGCCCGCGCCAATGATCGCCGTAGTCGAAGGCAACATCGCCGAACTAGAAGCCGAACTCGCCTCCCGATAAGCCCACAGCCACATACCCGAATTGGGGTCTAGAGCGTGGGCGGCTAGACCGGTGGGGGTGGGGTGTACGTGGCGCGAACTGGGGCGCCATCGACGATGTGGCAGGGCCACAGCGATGCTTTGGCCACTGCGTTTGGGCCATCGAGGATCATGCCGCGGAGTTGAAGCAGGCGGAGAACCTCGGGGAGAAGATCGCCGTGGCCACACAACACGACTTCTTCGAATCTGTGGGTGAAACACATCCATTCGGCGACTACCTGCGGGTCTGCGGCTTCAGCCAATCGCTCGTCGACGACGATTTCGGTTCCGAGCGTTTCGGCCAACGGGCGAATCGTTTCGATGCACCGAACTGCCGGGCTACTACGTACCTCGACGGACGTCGCCATTGGTATCGAACCAAACTGCCGTGCTTGAAGGTGGCCGGTCTCTGAAAGGGGCCGACTGCCGTCGGGCCCCGTCCACTCTCGGCGTGACAGCGCATGAGCGTGGCGGACGAGGTGTACCAACATCGGCACCGATGGTACGTGAAGTGGTCAGATATCGGTGGTGCAGACAGCATCGCCCATCGGGACCGAACCAGACAGGCGTGGCGACCGCTCGCCGTGAAGGCCGGTGAGCATGCCGCTAACGAGGCCCCGATCGATCGCGCACAGCACCGGGTGTTCGACTGCGGCCTGACCAAAGGGGCAGCCTTCGCTCACGATTCGGAGTTCGCCCGCAGCACCCTCGGCCCGTGCTTGGAAGCCGTAGGAGGTCAGGGCATCGGCGATGGCGCCAACCGCGGCCTCGAGCGACCGATGGGCGTTGCCTGGTTCGATGCTGTCGGCCAGCGCTAGGCCGTACTCCCGGCCGACCTCTTCGGCCAAGGCCTGAGCCTCGGAGTGCGGTAGGCGGCTGAGGGCTCGACCAAGCAGCGTGCCGAGGAGGTCGTCGCGCCTTACTGGAAATGCCAGCTGGATGTCTTCTTGGGTTGATGAGTACCGTTTGGATGGTCGGCCGGCTCCCGAGGTTGGCCTGGCTACGATCACCTTCAGATGCCCAGCTGCGGCCAGATGATGGCGCGCCACGTTGGCGTGGAGATCGACTGCGCTGGCGACCTCGGCGGCGGTCATGCCGTCGTCTCGTTGGCGAACGAGCAGATAGATATCGCGCCGAGTTGGGTCGCCAAACGAAGCTGTTATTGAGCTCACCGCGGCATTGAACTCGTCGGGTGTGAGGGCGTCAGTGTCCACGTCGGTAGATTCTACCGAGCCCCCAACGCCGCTTACCCATCACAGGCGGCTGCAGCCGAAGCAATACAACCAGCGCAGGCGGCAGCAGCCGAAGCAATACAACCAGCGCAGGCGGCAGCAGCCGAAGCAATACAACCAGGAGATCTGTCGAATGTCAGTTACTGATGACCAACTTGTTGGGGCCCTCAGCGCCATCGACGATCCCGAACTTCGGCGAGACATCCACACCCTCGGCATGCTTCGCGGTGCGGCGGTAGCTGGCGACCGGGCCCACGTTGTAATCGCCATGCCGGCGCATGACCATCCGTCGCGAGGACACCTGCACGACCTGATTACCCGCGCCGCTACTGGCCTTGGTCTGGCTGGAGTCGACATCGACTTCACTGAGATGACCGAGGACGAACAGGCGGCCCTGCGTTCTCAGCTAATCGGCGATCCTGGCTCTTCTGCTGGCTCTCAGGGTTCTCACGGTCATGCCGAAGGGCGATCGATACCGATGGCCGAACCTGGCTCCAAGACGCGGGTTCTGCTCATCGCGTCTGGCAAGGGCGGTGTAGGCAAGTCTTCGGTAACAACCAACGTTGCCATCGCCTTGGCGCAGCGCGGAAAGCGCGTTGGCGTCATCGATGCCGACGTTTGGGGTTTCTCGATACCGCGCATGCTCGGCGCAGAACGCGGGCCGGTTGTGATCGATCAGATGGTTGTACCGGTTGAGGCCAACGGGGTGCGAATGATCTCGATGGGGTTCTTCGCCAACGAAGACCAGCCGGTCATTTGGCGGGGTCCGATGCTTCACAAAGCCCTCGAACAGTTCCTAACCGATGTCTACTGGGACGATCCCGATTACGTGCTCATCGACCTGCCACCAGGCACCGGCGATATCGCGTTGTCGATTGCCCAGTTCTTGCCGCGAGGCGAAGTCTATGTCGTAACCACACCCCAGCCGGCGGCCCAAAAGGTGGCCCAAAGGGCCGCGTTCATGGCCCAGAAGGTACGGCTTGAGGTAAGGGGCATTATCGAGAACATGAGCTGGTTCACGGGCGACGATGGCAAGCGATACGAGATCTTCGGCTCGGGCGGGGGCCAAGAGTTGGCCGATCAGCTCGACGTTCCCCTTATTGGCAAGGTTCCACTCGTGGGCGTGCTACGCGAAGGTGGCGATACCGGTAACCCGGTCGTGGTCGCCGATCCCGAAAACGAAGCCAGCCTCGTGTTTTCCGAGATTGCCCGCGCTATCGACGAAGATCTTCAGCCGACCAAGCGTTTCCACCCGGAGCTAAAGCTCATCTGAGCGGCTCAGAAACCTGCTGGCTTGGCGAAGCCGCCTAGAGCCTTCTCGACCATACGAGCCACGGCTATGGGCGTTCGATCTTCCAAGTATGGGCCGACGATCTGCAAGCCGACCGGTAACCCACCCGACGTTTGACCGATAGGCACGACGGTCGCTGGTAAGTAGACGACGCCGATAATGCCCATCCATGCCATCTGATCCATATATGACCGTTGGCTGCCATCGACGTCGATGGTCCGTTTGGTCATTGGTTCGCTGTGGTCGTGGGGGATAGCCGCTCGCGGCGACACTGGCATGAGCACGACATCCCAGTCTTCGAAGAAGGTCCGCCACCTGGCCCGCAACTGAAGTCTGCGTTCGTTGCCCGTGAGCCAAGCGCGATGGCGCTGGACTGAATACTTAACCCCTAAGCCGCCGTCAAGATTAAGACCCCCCGAATCGAGCTTGGCCATTTCTTCGATTTCGTTTTGAGACCAACTGCCGGCCAGCGCGGCGCCGATGAGTTGTTCGAAAACCTGACGAGCCTTTTCGAATGGCACCTCGGGTCGAGCATCGTGATCGACGTTGGCTCCAGCGGTTGCGAGCGCTCCGGCTGCTGTTTCAAGTAGCGATTTAACTTCGGCCGATATCGGGCAGGCCCGATCGTCAAGCCACGCTGCGACTCGTAGACCCTTCGGCGTTGTCGATCGGGCCGGCGGAAGCGCTGCGGCCCACGCGGTAGCGTTCCAATCGTCGGGACCGGTGAGTAGATCCAGACCGAGCTCGACATCGTCGACCGATCGAGCCATCGGGCCGACTACGGCGATGTCGGCCTGGGTGTAGCTCC
>JAADHX010000110.1:0-5291 GCA_013151655.1 Actinomycetota bacterium | reverse complement strand
CCGGGATCTGACCGCGGGAACTGCATAAGCCATAAGACGGCTTGTGGCCAACGACCCCGCACATGGCCGCTGGGTTTCGAATCGACCCGGCGATGTCGGAGCCAATTTCGATCGGGCTGAAACCCGCTGCGAGCGATGCCGCAGACCCTCCGGATGATCCGCCTGGCGATCTCGTGAAGTCGAACGGGTTCGAGGTCGTTCCGTAGACATCGTTGTAGCTCTGGACGTCGCCTGCCCACATGGGCAGGTTCGTTTTGGCCAAGATGACAGCTCCCGCTTTGCGGTATCTCGCGACTGGGTCGGCGTCGACCTCTGGCACGTAGTCGGCCAGGATGGGCGCTCCCGAGGTCGTATGCAGACCTTTGGTCTGGAGCGAATCTTTAATTGTTACCGGGACTCCGTGCAGCGGTCCGAGTTCGTCGCCATTGGCCACAGCAACGTCGGCAGCGGCGGCGGCTGTGAGCGCGGCATCGAGATCAACGCGCACAACGGCATTGATTTCGCCGTTGAGGCGCTCGATTCGATCGGCAGCACCGATGACCAATTCGCGGCTAGACACCTGCCGGTCTGCGATGGCCTCGGCGAGATCGACGGCACTTGTGTACGCGTATTCGTCGCTCATGTTCCCCCTGTACGTCGCCGACAAATCTAGCGGCCCGATGAGCGACGCGAATCCAGAGCCGAAGCTAGTCCCGGACAAACCTCCACCAGGCCTACTGGCTAGCTCCCTAGTCCGATTGGTCGGTGCGGGTCGCGGCGCGGAGGCGTACCATAGGCGCTCCAATACGCGAGCCGACAGGAGCCGACGTGGACGTCCGCATCGGGGTAACCAACACACCGCGAGAGATTGCCCTCGAGTTAGACGACGACACCGACGTCAAGGCTCTCAAGTCCGACATCGAAGCCGCCATGACCGGCAACTCTGTGTTGTGGATCACCGACAAGTCCGAACGCCAAATCGGCGTGTCTGGCGAGAAGATCGCCTACGTCGAGGTAGGCACTGCGTCCAAGGGTCGCATGGGCTTCGCCTCTGACTGATCGACCCCCGTGGGTCATGTCCAGATGAACCTGCTCGACTACCGACTCCTGGCTGTCACCGGCAAAGGCGGGGTCGGAACGACTTCGGTTGCTGCCGCGGTTGCTGTCTGCGCGGCCAAGACTGGGCGCAAAGTCTTACTGTGTGAGGTCGAGCCAGGAGGCGGAGCGGCTGCCGCCACTGGGGCCAAACGAATTCGGTACGAACCCTCAGCCACTGCCACGGTCAGGCTCAAGGTAATGAGCATGGACACCGAACGCTCGGTCAGAGACTTTGTGAAAATCATGACGCGGGTACCGATGCCGGTGGCAGCTGGGCCACTTGCTCGCATCCTGGACTTCGTCGCAACCGCAGCGCCTGGAGTTCGTGAGATTCTGACTGTCGGCAAGCTCGCTCACGAGGTTCGGCTGGCCACCTACGATCTCGTCGTAATGGACGGCCCGCCCACGGGGCACATCGTTGGCCATTTGGCGGCAACCGAAGGCGTAGCCGAGATTGCGGGTGGGGGTCTGCTTGGTCGGCAGGCGGCTTGGATGCGAGACATCCTTCACGACCCAACCAAGACCGCAGCACTAATTTGCGCGACACCAGAAGAACTGCCGGTTTCCGAAGCACTCGACCTACGGCAGCGCATCGACACCGAAACTGGGGTGGCGGTAGCGGGCTTTGTGCTCAATTCGGTGCGACCACCATCGCTCCGCCCCAACATCGAGGCCGCGGTTGCTGATCTGGTCTTACATGAATCAAAGCGACTCGACGGGACAAGGTCGGCGTTGCGCAGTGCGGTGCTCGCAGGCCAGCTACGTCGTGCTGGCGCAGACGCAGCGTCGCGGCTGCGCACAGACGCCCAAACCTTGCCAGTTTGGGCGTTGCCGCTCGTCACGTCCGGCGGCGACGATGCCGCGCTCGTCAATGAGTTAGCTGATGCGTTAGGAGCTGAGCTCGATCTATGAGCGAAAACTCAGCCAACAACACCGATATCGCCGAGCTGATCATGTCTGCCGAAGTCATTCTGACCTGCGGTGCCGGCGGAGTCGGCAAAACAACTGTGGCCGCAGCGATCGCCAGGGCGGCGGCTGCACGCGGCCGAAACGTCGCGCTTGTAACTGTCGATCCGGCACGCCGTTTGGCCGATGCCATGGGCATCGAACTCTCCGACGACCTAGCCGAGGTCGAGGTAGCGGGCGATGGACGGCTGTGGGCATCGATGATCGACACCTCGGCGGCGTGGGATCGTCTGATTGTGGCCCGATCTCCAAACCCGGAGACGGCCGAGCGCCTATTGTCGAACCCGATTTATCAGAACATAACGGCGCGCTTCATTCAGAGCCATGAGTACATCGCGATCGAGCGTCTGCACGAACTTGGCGAGAACTCCGATGTCGACCTATTGGTAGTGGACACACCACCCTCAGGGCATGCGGCCGATCTCCTCGACGCCCCAGCGCGGATGGTCGACTTCTTCGATGGCAATCTCCTCAAGTGGCTAACGGTGCCTTCGCGTTCACGGCTCGCTTCAGCCGCGACGAAACCCTTCTTCGCCGCCGTCCATCTGCTGCTCGGGAACGACTTCGTCAGCGACCTCAGCGAGTTCTTTGGCGTGCTGCGAACTCTTGGTCCTGGGTTTACTCAAAGGGCCCAAGAGGTCGAGGCCACGCTGCAAGCCGACTCCACCAAGTTCGTGGTCGTTACCTCGCCAGCGCCGCGTCCGTGCCGCGAAGCCGAGGCGTTCTCTAGGCAACTCGAACAGCGAGGCATGGTTGCCAGCGCGCTCGTGGCAAACCGGATGCTGCCGCGTTGGCTACACGACGACATGCTTCTCGTCGAGGCCGAGAACCTCCGCGATGGGGCGAACCGGCTGGCCGACCTATCCGAACCGCTAGAACCTCGTCACCTGGTCGAGGCTGCCGCTAGGGCAGATGGGCTTCACGAGGTTGCAGTTTCGGAACGAACGAGGCTCGACCGCCTCGACCAAAACAGCAGCCGAACCGAGCTGCCGTTAGTTATCGGAATGGGCGAAATCGAGATGCTCGACACGCTCGGCGACCACCTTTTTGATCCGACTCTTCTGGGCGAACCCACTAGCGGCTGATAGTTTCGCCGCCGTGGCCCGAATCTCTGAGATGGCGCGGCATGGCACCAACGTCACTGCGCCGCAACTTTCCCACCTTCAACGCATCGTCCAGTGGTGGGAGATTCTTGCCGATATCTCGTTCGCAGACTTGTTGTTGTTCGCTCCTGTGCGTGGCGACCGATTCGTCGTGGTGGGCCAGATCCGACCGGCTACAGCCCAAACGCTGTACCACGACGACGAGGTTGGCCGAGTGGTCAACGACACCGAACGGCCTCTTGTAGCCGACGCCTTTAGATCCGGTGAGATCGTCGATGGCGAGATCAGCCTTTCGACCGGCGGTGGTACCCAGGCTCAGATTCAGGCCATTCCGGTCAGGTTCAATGGCGCGATCATCGGCGTCATCAGCCGCGACATGCGCCCGGACCTCGAACGACTCCGGCAGTTCGGCCAGCTCGAGCGTAGCTACCTTGGGTTGTTCTCTCGCTTCGGTCGAATGATCGAACGAGGCGAGTTTCCTTTTCCGGCGAGTGAGGTTGACCCAGAGGACCTTCCCCGTGTTGGCGATGGCGCACTCGTTGTCGACGCCGAAGCTCGCATTCTGTTTGCATCTCCTAACGCCATGTCGACGCTGCACCGAGTCGGAATGGCTGGAGCGATTGTCGGCCGACGCATGAGCGACCTCGGACTGGCCCAGGGCATGGTCAGAGATGCGCTCGTGCAACTCAGGCCGATGGCCGACGAGATCGATCGCGATGGGTTGGCGATTCAGATCGCTGCGGTGCCGATCGTCGGGGCAACTGAAGAACGTGGTGCGCTCGTGTTGCTGCGCGACGTGACCGAACTCCGTCGACGCGACCGATTGCTGATGTCGAAGGATGCGACCATTCGAGAGATTCACCACCGAGTGAAGAACAACCTTCAGACAATCTCATCACTGTTGCGGCTTCAGGGTCGACGGTTGCAATCCGAGGAGGCGAAGCTCGCGATCAATGAGTCTGTTCGACGAATTAGGGCCATCTCGTTGGTTCATGAAACCCTCGCCCAAGAGTCTGGCGAAGATATCTCCCTACGAGAGATTGTCGACCAACTGACACGGTTTGTTGAGTCGAGCCTTGTCGACGCCAACAGACGAATCGAATTCGAGGTATCGGGCGACGTTGGTACTGCGCCCGCTGAGGTAGTTACACCCTTAGCCGTTGTAATCAACGAACTGCTCCAGAATGTTGTCGACCATGCGTACCCTCCCGGCCATCCGGTGCACGATGGCACTGTCGGCAACGTGATCATCGAACTGCACGGCTCGATTCGTGTCGGCCTTCAGATCTCGCTTGTCGATGACGGCGTGGGTTTGCCCATCGACTTCGATGCGGATCGCGCTGATGGGCTCGGAACATCGATAGTTCGAACGTTGGTCATCAGCGAACTAGGTGGTCAGCTCGAGATGCAAAATCGAGTCGGTGGCGGCGCTGCGGTGAGCATCACGATCCCGCCCATCTCGCCGGAATAGGAGCGCCTAACGAGGTGTCAGATAGCGAGCTTGGCCATCATGGCGAACAGCGTCGCTACGTCGGTCGGGCCCCTACTCGGGTCAAGTTCGCGATAGATGGTGTCGACGTTCACGGCAACTCGTTCGCGGTCGATCCAGCTGGCGAACTCGCCAAGGGAGATGTCGGCCGCGGCATCGTCGACAGACATTCCAGCATCGTGGCGGGCCCGAGCCTCGGCGTCGATGTAGGTGAGATAGTCACGCACTCGGCGCACGCCGTCGGCGTTGGTCAGCGGACCATGACCCGGCACAATTGTGTCGGTACCGAAGCCAACGATGAGATCGCAGGCTGCGATCCAGTTACTGATCGGCCCGGCCCACATAAGTGGTGTTCCTTCGATGAACAGTATGTCGCCGGTGTACACGACGTTGGTTTCGGGAACGTAAGCGATCACGTCGCCTGCGGTGTGAGCGGGCCCGACCTCGTGCAGCTCGACGGTTAGATCGCCCACGGGTACGTCGAGTCGATGATCGAACGTGACTGTTGGCGGAGTGAGGGTGATGCCCTCGAAGTCGAAGTCGCCGAAGCAGTCGATGAGGTACTCGCCGAGCTGGCCAAGCGTCGGTGCCGCGGCCATAAAACGTTCGAGAACGGCCGGCGGAGTTTCGAGCATCTCGGCCGCGCAAGCTGTGGA
>JAADHX010000401.1 GCA_013151655.1 Actinomycetota bacterium | reverse complement strand
GCGGCCCTTCCCATGTCGACCTTTCATGCAACCAAGGAACGACTCGGTATCGAACTAAGCGAGGGTTACGGTCTCACCGAAACCGGCGGCATTGTGTCGTCGAGTTCGGGATTTCCCATTCGGCCAGGTTCGGTTGGTAAACCGTTGGCTGGCGTCGAGATGCGCATCGTCGATGACGATGTCGATGTACCGGTTGGCGATCGCGGCGAGATATGGGTAAGAGGCGACAACGTAACCGGTGGTTACTGGGATGACCTCGAAGCCACAGGTCGTTCAGTAACCGCCGATGGCTGGTTCCGAACCGGCGACATCGGTGTGGTCGACGACGATGGCTACTTGTACTTGGTCGATCGCTCCAAGGACATGATCATCGTGTCTGGCTTCAACGTCTTTCCGGCCGAGGTCGAAGAAGTCCTCATGCAGCATTCAGACGTTGCTGGGGTGATTGTTGTCGGTCGACCAGACCAACGCACCGGCGAACGCGTTGTGGCCCACGTAAAGCTGATCGAGGGTTCCTCAACGACTCCAGACCAGCTCACCGAACACTGCCTCGACAACTTGGCTAGGTACAAATCGCCAACCGCGATCGAACTCGACGACGATCTACCGATCAGCCTCACCGGCAAACGCGTGCGTCGCCTGCTGAAGTAACACCGCAGACCTCAACTTTGGTTTCCAGCCGCCCGTGGAGCGCGACTGGTTGTGCGCTCGGATGCCCTCGGCGGACTCGGCTAGCCGAGATGGGACAGAACCGCGTCGATGAAGCCGAAGTCCTTCGGCGTGGCGAAGTGATCGACATTGCGAAGGCTGTGGAGTGTGGCGTTCGGTAGAGCGTCTACCAACGGCTCGGCCGGTCCGGCAAAGTCGTTTGTGCCAAGCACGACCGCAGTTGGTGCGGTTATGTTGGCCAACTCGTCGGTGCTCAGCTTGGCGTGGCGGCGCCGCATGAAGGCAGCCATCGCGTCGGCGTCTTGACCAGGCTCGGACGCATAACGACTGAAGGCTTGGGCCATCGGGTCGTCTTGGGCTGCGTTGCCAGCGACGCCCCTGGCGATTCTCTCGCCCCGGCCTTGGTCCTTTACGAACAAGTTCTGACCGACACCGGCCACGACCAACTTGTCCCAGCGCGATGGTTCCAGTGAAGCCATCACCAACAGAATTCGCGCTCCTGCCGAAAAGCCAACTCCGTCAAGAGGACCATCAGGCAACCGCTTCAAAAGCTCTTGTTCGAGGTTGGTGTAGTCGTCGGGATCGTGACTCTTCTGTTCGCTGGCACCGTGCCCCGGAAGGTCTATGGCCACGCATTCGCGCCCAACGTCTGCCAGCAGATCGATTAGGCCGGTCGGTTGCCACGTCGAACGAACCGAGCCGGTGAAACCGTGGAGCAGAACAACAGGATTTGCCATCGGTGGACCTCAACTTCTCGAACGACTGCGGCTGTCGGCGCACCATAGTCCTGGACAACGCCCGACGCACCTACCCACCAGACGCCCTAAGGTGGTCGCGAATATGACGGTCAGAGTCGGTTTCCTCGGTGCGGGCAACATCGCCACGTATCACTCCAAGAGCCTGCGGGCGTCTGGGGCCGACATGACTTGGTCGGCGGTGTTCGACACCGACCCAGACCGGGCCGACCGATTCGCCGCTGCCACTGGCGCCCGGGTGTCTAGCAGTGCCGCCGATGTGATCGCTCACAGCGATGCGATCTACGTTTGCACCTGGACCAGCGAACACGAACATCTGGTTGAGTTGGCTGCTGGCGCAGGCAAGGCAGTCTTTTGCGAAAAGCCGCTCGGTGTCGATTACGACTCGGCTCAGCGGGTGGTAGCGGCGGTCGAATCTGGCGGTGTGGTGAATCAGGTCGGTTTGGTGCTTCGGCGATCTCCCGTGTTTCACCTTCTCAAGCATGTGTCGCTCCATCCAGATGCCGGACAGCTCCAGACCGTGATTTTCCGCGACGACCAGTTCTTGCCAATTCAGGGACGCTACGCCTCGACGTGGCGCGCCGATGTCGACAAGGCCGGTGCAGGCGTTCTGATCGAACACTCGATCCACGACATAGACCTTCTCGAGTGGATGTACGGCCCGATCACTTCAGTGTCGGCGACGGCCCGCTACGTGCATGAGATTGAGGGCATCGAAGACTCTGTGATTGTCTCGGCGGTGTTCGAGTCTGGGTTGCATGCGACGCTAACTTCGATATGGCATGACATGATCGATCGTGTCTCGAACCGCCATGTCGAGGTCTTCGGCACGAAGCTGTGGGCCAGGCTCACCGGCGAGTGGTTCGGCGAAGTGGCATGGAACAATGGCGACGAGACGACCACGGTCAGCGGCGCCGACCTTCTAGAACTCGCCACCGAGGTGTCGCCGGGGGCTGGCGAGAACCCCGATGGGGCTTTCATCGAGGCCGTCAGCAACAACCGTCCCGCCTCACCGCCATTGCGGACCGCATTGCGTGCTCACCTGGTGGTCGACGCGTGTTATCGGTCCATTGCCGGCGGTGGTTCTCTGATAACGATCGAGACATGACCTCGCTTCGGTCATGGCTAGCCGGCCTCCCGATCACGACCAGAGTTGCGATCCGCAGAGTCGCAACTGTCGCGGTGCTTGTGCTGCTTCTGGGAGCCGTCATGATTGGTAGCCGTTGGGATGGTGAGCTGGATCACCAGATCGGCGACAGCCCTTCGAGCATTTCCCCCGATGTCGGCTCGATCAGCGTGCTCGAAGTGATCTTCGGCGGCGCGATTGCTGTATTGGCGCTGGTTCTGGCGCTTGGTCTCGCCCTAACCAACAAACGAGCAGTGCTTGGAGCGCTTGGCATCGTGGCCATCTTGGTCATGATCATCGCCATCATTTCTGGCGATGCTGTTGGTCCGCTGATCGAATCGAGCGACGGCGGGTTTGGCGAGGCGGCACAGGACAGGCTCGTGACGGTCGGCAATATTCCGGGACCGGTCGGTGCTATTGCGTTTCTTGTGGTGCTCGTGGCCGGATTCCTTGTGTGGCGCTACGCCCGGAGGCCAAGCGAGAAGGCGCCACCCGTGATTGCGTTGTCGGATTCGATAGCGTCGATCGCCGTCGAGCTCGACGCAAACGAAGCCGACGATCGCTCGGCCATCATTGCTACCTACTCACGGCTAGAAGCTCTGCTTGCCGACGCAGGCCACGAGCGCCTCGACTTCGAGACCGCAGCCGAACATCTTGGCCGCGTGCTCGCGCAACTAGGGGCCGCCAGCGACGATGTGTTCGTGCTTCTGGACATCTACCAAAGGGCTGCATACGGTTCGAAGACGCTCGGAGTTGCCCGACGGCTCGGGACTCTCCGCGGCCACGCCGCAGAAACACTTCAGCGCATAGCGGCCCAGCTGTCTGGCCGCAGCCTAGATGTCGAAGCGACCGTTGGAGCTGGCCAAAGTGGATAGGGAACCAACCCAAAGCGCCGCTAACCAGACCCTCGACACCGGCGAAGCTGCATCGGCGGTCCCGCTCGCCCTCAAGGCCGAAGACTTCGGTCGTTTTGTACCGTTCGCTCTCGTGTTTGTGGTGATAGCTGTCGCGAATCTCTTGACCGATAAGGCGTCGGTACCTGGCGCAGTCTTGTTCCTAACGCTGACGTCGATCATGTTGGTCGTAGTTGCCGCTGGCCCGGCCTTGGTCGAGCGGCTCGGTGTGAGGCCTGATCGTGGCTGGGTTCGTGAAGATCCCTTGGATGCTCCGAGGCTGGCTTGCAGCTCAAACCGGGTGCTGCTGGCGAGGCTGCGCCGCGACACTTCCGAGATCGACTCCGACCTCCGGCCCCGCATTGGTCGGGCTTTGGGACCAATACTGGCTCGCCAGTTCGCTCTCGACATCGACGACACTGGCTCGACTCCTGCGGTCGCGGCAGTGGTTGGGCCTAGCGCCGCCCAGCTACTAATGGGTTCGCCTCGATCAGACAAACACGTCGACGTCCAGCAAGCGCTCGACGAGTGTGTTGAGTTTCTCCAAAAGGAGCACCGATGATCACACCCGATAGCCCTGCGCCTTCGAGCTCGGCTGACTACTCAGCGGTGATCGGCCAGATCGAACAATCGATAGTGGGCAAGCGGGCCATCATCGAACTGTTGCTCGACGCCGTAGCGGCCAGGGGCCATGTCCTTCTCGACGATGTACCTGGTGTGGCCAAGACTCTGCTCGCAAAGTCGTTTGCCGACGCCAGCGGCCTGATTTTCTCGCGGATTCAATTCACCCCTGACCTCATGCCGGCCGACGTAACTGGGGCGAGCATCTGGAATCCGGCCGAGCACACGATCGAGTTCCATCCGGGACCGGTCTTCGCCAATGTGGTTCTAGCCGACGAGATCAACCGAGCCCCAGCCAAGACCCAGTCAGCGTTGTTGGAGGCGATGGCCGAGGGTCAAGTCACCGTCGATGGAACCACCCATAGGCTTCCAGATCCGTTCGTTGTTATAGCGACCCAGAATCCGATCGACCAGGACGGCACGTATTCGTTGCCAGAAGCTCAACTCGATCGTTTCCTGATTAGTACTTCGATGGGGTATCCCGAACGCGACGACGAAGCCGAAGTTGTGCGACGCCACCTGATTCGTAACCGATCCGAGGCGGCATCTGATCAGGCCGACCATGCGCGACACACGGTCGATCGTGAGGGAGTTGTGGGTCGAATGCGAGCCGCTGCATCAGCCGTAGCGGTGCATGATGCCGTGATCGACTACGCGGTACGGATTGTGGACGAGTCACGCCACGATCCTGGCGTGCGGTTGGGGGCGAGTCCGAGAGCATCGATTGGTTTGGTAGCAATGGCTCAGGCCAAGGCGGCGCGACAGGGCCGGGACCACATTCTTCCAGATGACTTGAAGGCCGCGGCAGCCGCGGTTCTTGGCCACCGACTCATATTGACCTCGGAGCTGTGGATCGATGGCGTACAACCAGAACGCGTGGTTGAGTCGATTCTCACCAGGGTGGCAGCGCCGACCCCGAACGATCTGCTCTAGTGACAACGAGCGAGCCAGTCCGGCGAGAACGTCGAGTGCGCCTGTCGACTCGGCCTACAACTAGCCAGACCCAAACAAGTCGGTCCAACACCGGTTGGGAACGTCAGGCGTCGGTTGCGGTCGCTCCGCTAGTGGCCGTTGGCTTGACGACCATCGTTATGGCCGCCATGACCCAACAAGCATGGCTGGTGCTAGTGGGTGCTCCGGCGCTGGTGGTTCTTGCGCTCGACGTAGTCATGGCGCCGCCACCAGCTATTTCGGTGTCATCGTCGATCGCTCGTACGCGGGTCAACGAAGGCGGCTTCGTCGATGTCGAGATTCGACTTCTTTCGCCTCGATCGGGATCGCTGAGGCTAACGATTCGAGCCGTTGGCGGTGCTCGGATTGCCGCGGGATTCAGCAACGGTGCTGCCACAGCAGAAATCGAACTGAAATCAGGAATCGAGCGAGTCGAGTTGGTAACCATCGAATGCGAGCGGTGGGGACGTTGCGGGTTGGAGATTGAGTCGATCGCCTGGCCATCACCAATTGGGCTAGTCCATTGGTCGTCAATGACACACCAGATTTCGCGGGTATGGGTGCACCCAGCGCTGGTGCCGGCCCAATCGCGGTTCGGCGTGCAGAAAACCTCGCCAAGACCCGGACAATATCGGGCAACTCGCCGTGGCGACGGAGTCGAGTATCACTCCAGCCGACCTTACGAGAATGGCGACAGGTGGCGCGACCTCGACCATCGCACAAGTGCCCGACGCAACGCGTTGTGGACCAAGACCAGGCACGTCGAACGAGCCAGAGACCTCGTCTTGGTGGTTGACCTCATTGCCGATGGCGGCACCGCAGGCGAAGCCTTGGCCAACCAGGCAGTCCGGTTAGCCGACGGAATCGCGAGAGATCACCTGGGCGACCGCGATCGGGTCGGCATGGTGGTTCTGGCGCAGCAGATAGGGGTGTTAGGTCTCGGCGACGGCAGCCGGCAGCGTGATCGGATCGTCGATCTGTTGCTGCGTTCGGATCCCAGGGCGGGAGTAACGCCGTTGCGTATTGGTCTGGTGCGTCATATCCCGCGGTCGGCGACCGTGGTGGTTCTGTCTCCGCTGATCGATACCTCGTTGCCGCCGTCGTTACTTGAGCTGCGACGCCAGCAACGCGACGTAGTTGTCATGAGGCTTGGGGCCGATCTGATAGCTCGATACCGAGACCAAAACGAAGGATTCGAACGGGGAGCCGCGTCTCTGCGCCTGATCGACGATGCCCACATCGATGGGGTGCTCCGAGAGCGAGGAATCACCGTCAATCACGTCGACTTGGATATGGACCTCGCTGTGGCTCTGGACAAAGCGCAGCGCCGACACCAGGCGACCACCTCGATGCGTTGGCGCTGATGTCAACGACTCGAGTTGCACGAGAGTTCCGAGCTTTGGCCGACATCCGCGTTTTGTTCGCTGTCTGTATTCCGGTGGTGGCGGTTGTTGCGATCGCGACCTCTGGCCAGCCTGCGTTGGCGATGGTTGCTGCGATCAGCACTGTGGTGATTGGTCTAGGGGTGCGGCTCTCGAGCGGGTCGTTGCTTGCCGGCGGGCTGGTCGGACTAGTGGTGGCGTGGGCGCTAGCCGCTCCAGGCAAGGTTGCCTTGGGGGCCGGGGCTGTGGGTGTCGGGGTGGTTATTGTGGCGTTGTTAGCAGCGGCGTCGGAGCGTCGCCATATCTGGGTCGAGCCCGAAGTCAGGCTGGCCAGGGCCACCTGGGTCTTGTTCGACATCGCGCTTGGGGCCCTTTCGGTGGTCGTGCTGGCCTCGGTTGTCGGCGACTCGGACAGGTCGTTGGTCGCAGCCATGATTGGTGTTGCGGCCCTGGCTGGAGTGGTCGTGGTTGTGTATGCGCTCGGAAACACGGGCTCAGCGCCCACTAACCCAGATAACGACTAGACGAGTAGTTCCAAGGGTTAGTGGTCGTGTGGCGTGAGGGTGGGACGATCCCGCTGGTCGTACCGCCGCTCTCACCGTGAACCCTTCGGGTCCAAATCGGTTCGAGTCGTCGGTACACCCATCAGGATCTTTGGGTGGGCATGTCGCACCCGCTACCTCCGACGTTGGGTGGGCGACGCCACCCTGTTGTCTCAAACTCAGCAGTTCTGGGCGGCCTCGGAACTGGGCAGTTTGGGCTGCGGGTGTTTAGGTGATTCGGGTTCCGTCGGGTCTGATCACGTTCCAGGTGCCGTCGGGTTTGCGGTGGACGGTGTAGCCGGTTTCTTTGTGGCGGTTGTGTTTTGCGCAGGCAC
>JAADHX010000106.1 GCA_013151655.1 Actinomycetota bacterium | reverse complement strand
ACGTTAGGGCCCTCGGCGACATCGGCCAAGTGCGAATCGTTTCGGAGTCGTCGATTGGCTCCAACCTGCGCCGGATCGAAGCCATTACTGGCGCGGCCACCGTGCAACGTCTTCGCAATGACGAAGAGGTCCTAAGCGATCTAGCCACCATGCTTGCAACCACACCAGACGACCTCACCCAAGCCATGAGTCGCAAGGTGGCTGAGGTCAAGGCGCTCCAGAAGGAAATCAAGTCGCTTCAACAAAGTGCAGCCGCTGGTAGAGCGGGCGACCTTGTAGACGATGCCGTCGACGGGGTGGTCGTGGCCCGAATCGATGGGCTCGACCGCGACACAATGCGAGACATGGCTGTGGT
The DNA here is from genome assembly GCA_013151655.1 of Actinomycetota bacterium. Lineage (GTDB taxonomy): Bacteria > Actinomycetota > Acidimicrobiia > Acidimicrobiales > Poriferisodalaceae > JAADHX01. The sequence continues at coordinate 11,085 of JAADHX010000106.1, read as the reverse complement.
GGCGCGCGACACCGACGGTATCGACGCCGTTGTACTTGCCGGTGCCGGCGTCAACGGCGGAGTGGTGCTCATCTCGGCGGTCGTTCCCGACGGACGGTTCGTTGCCGCCGACCTCATCGACGCCGCCGCCAAGACCGTTCAGGGCGGGTTCGGACGAAAGGGCGACCCTCCGCTCATAATCGCTGGCGGCAAGAACATCGACGGAATCGACGAAGCACTCCAACAAGTTCGAGCTAATGCCGGAATCGATGCAGTCTGAGCAAGCAACTGTTCTGCCCCGCTATGGCGACGTTGGGGTTCGAGGGATGCAAATGCGCGCCGTAGGAATCGACCTAGGTTCGAAACGTATTGGAGTGTCGTTGTCCGACAGCGCCGGCACTCTTGCCACCCCTTATGAGGTTGTGCAGCGCAGCGGCGACCGTCAGCGCGACCATCGCGCCCTCAAGGAGTTGGTCGACGAGGCTGAGGCCGAGATCGTGGTGGTTGGTCTGCCGCTTTCGCTCGACGGATCCGACGGACCTCAAGCCAAAAAGTACCGCGCCGAAGCCAAGGTCATCGCCAAGGTGGTCGGTATCGCGGTTGTGGTCCACGACGAACGGTTCACCACAGTTACTGCCGAACAGACCCTAAAGGATGCCAACCTCGACGGTCGCCGCCGGCGCCAGGTGATCGACAAGGTAGCAGCCGCGGTGATGCTCCAAGACTGGCTCGATGGTCGACGCGATCACAGCGAAGGGCAGCAAACCGATGGCAGCTGACCCCGGTTGCATCGCGAAGTGCGAGACAATGGTCCGGTGAAGACAGTCCAGCCTCAGCCCATCTCAACACCCTCAACTCGCTCCGTTGCCGCCGCAACGACCAGTTGAGGCGCCACGAGGCAAACGCGAACGCGAACACTGGGATTTTGAGAACGTTTATGTGCGCGGCGATCGAGGTGGTTTCTTGGCCTTCGGTGTCATCGCTGCGCTTTTGATCGCCGTCGTGTGGGGCGGTTGGAGCGCCTACAAATGGGGGCTGCATCAGTTCGATCCCAGTGGTGAGCCTGGTGAGGTCGTGTTGATGACCCTTCAGCGCGGTGACACGTCGGCGTCGATCAGCGATCAGCTTGAGGAGCTTGGCGTGGTCGAGAGCGCGACGGCCTATCAGTGGTATGTGCGGCTCAAAGGTGGAGCCAATTTCCAAGCCGGCGAGTTTGAGTTTCAGGAAAATTCGGCGGTTTGGGATGTCATCGACGTACTCAACGGTGGCCCGGCGCGTGTGGCCCAAGCTCCAACCGTCGGTATCACCCTGGTCGAGGGTCTGACTATCGAACAAATTGTCGAGGCAGTCGAAGCTAGCGACGAGCTTCAGTTCGATGGGAACGACTTCCTAGCCCAACTTCGACGTGGCAACTACAGCTCCAAGTATGGCCCAGAGCTTCCGGTGGCTCCCGAGTTCGAGGAGTATGAGGGGCTGTTGTTTCCCGAAACGTACTCGCTGTTAACAGGATCGACCGCTGACGATCTGATCGTTCAGCTGATCGACACCACCGACCGGGTTGGCGACCGCTTGGGCCTCGACCGGGCCGAAGACCTCGTGGGCTACACGCCGTACGAAGTACTGATCGTGGCCAGCCTCATCGAAGAAGAAGCCAGTGTCGACGGCGATCGAGCCAAGATCGCCAGGGTTATCTATAACCGGTTGTTCTTCGGCATGACGTTGGGAATCGATGCCACCACTGTCTACGCCACGGGTAACCGCGAGCTCACCGGAACCGATATTGACAGCGACTCGCCCTACAACACTCGCAAGGTCCTCGGCCTTCCCCCCACGCCGATCGCGTCACCAAGCGAGAAATCGATCGAGGCTGCCCTAAACCCCGAAGATGGCCCATGGCTGTTCTACGTGCTGACAAGTCGCGATGGAACGCATTCGTTCAGCGAAACCCACGAAGAGTTCCTCGTGAACAAGGAGATCTGTACCAACCTCGGGTTCTGTGGATGACGTCTCCTGAGTCGGCTAGTAACAGGCCGATTCTGGTGAGTAGCTCAACAAGAGTGGCCGCCGTCATTGGTGACCCGGTCGACCACTCGTTGTCACCGGTCATGTTCAACGCCGCCTTCACTGCGGCTGGCCTCGACTGGGTTTATGCAGCGCTGCGCGTAGCGGCAGGTAGCGCCGCCGAGGCCGTTGCCGCGATGGAAACGCTGAACCTAGCTGGCCTCTCGGTCACTATGCCGCACAAACAAGGTGTCGCGGCCGCTGTGCATCGCTTGTCTCCGACGGCTGCCGCTCTTGGTGCGGTCAACTGCGTGTATCGCGAGGGCCGCGACCTGGTCGGCGAAAACACCGACGGCGAGGGGTTCGTTCGCGCCTTGACTACACAACTCGACTTCGATGCCCGGAACAAGGTCTGTGCGGTTTTAGGCGCAGGAGGGGCGGCCCGAGCCGTCGTTGCTGCCCTAGCTGGTGCCGGCGCGACTCGGATTTTAGTTGTTGGCCGAACGTCGGCCAAGGCCGAGGCCGCGGCGCGCATCGCTGGCGGTATCGCCGTCGCTGGTTCCCAAGAGTTGGTTGCCGACGCCGATCTCATCGTGAACGCAACCCCGGTGGGAATGGACGGCAATACAACTCCACTCGACCCTGCTCTTGTTTCGAGCCGTCACCATGTCGCCGATCTCATCTACCGGCCCGAGCAGACGCCGTTGTTGCGGTCGGCCTCGGCCGCCGGCGCCAACGTCATGAACGGCCTCGAGATGCTGGTCCAACAGGGGGCCATCCAATTCGAGTTATGGACGGGACTATCGGCACCGGTCGACGTGATGCGGGCCGCGGCCGAAAACGAGCTCGCCACCGGCTAGAGGCCGGTGTTGGGTGTCCACATCGCACTTAGCTAACCAATCGGGCGGTCGACAGGGCTGCCATGGTCCAGACATCTTCGCGCCAGCTTGGCGAACTGCTCCTTGAGCGCAAGGTTCTTTCCCGCGACGTCCTCGAGTTGGTACTCGACCGCGAAGCGCGCGAGGGAACGCCGATTGCAGCCCTGCTCGTGCAGGAGGGCATCGTCGGCGAGAAGGACATCATTGCCGCGGTGGCCCAGCAGGTCGACGTCGATTTTGTCGACCTTGCACTACACCCGGTTAGGCCAGACCTCGAAGGCAAACTCCCAGCTGACATCGCTCGGTCTCATCGGGCTGTAGTTATTGACAAGAACAAAGATGGCTATGTCGTCGCGATGGAGAATCCATCGGACGATGAAGCCCTCGCCGCGGTGGCAAGTTGCCTCGAACTCGAATTCGCCGCGTGCCTCGCGGTGCGAAGCGAGATAGATCTGCTTCACGACAACATGTACGGCACCGAGGTGCGGGGCGACGTCATCACCGACACCCACATCAACGAACTGCTCGAACGCGTCGTTGACCTCGGCGGTTCGGACCTCCATATGTCTACTGGGCTGCATCCAGCGGTACGGGTAAATGGCGAGATGAAACAATTGACGGAGTTCGAGGTCCTGAACCCATCTGAAATTCGCCGCATGGTCTATGACATCCTGACCCAGAAGCAGCGCGAAAAGTTCGAGACTGAGTTCGAGCTCGACACCAGCCACTCGATTCCTGGCAAGGGTCGTTTTCGCGTAAACGTGTTCTTCCAACGCAACTCTGTTGGCGCGGTTATGCGTACGATCCCAGACACCATCGTGCCTCTTCAGTCGCTTGGGCTACCAGATTCGGTGACACAGTTCACCGAGATCCATCGGGGCCTAGTGCTCGTGACAGGTCCAACCGGCTCGGGAAAACGCTTGCCTCGATCATCGATGTCGTGAACTCGACTCGGGCCGGCCACATCATGACCGTCGAAGACCCCATCGAGTTCATTCACCAACACAAGAAATCGATCGTCAATCAGCGTGAGATCGGCGAAGACACCCACTCATTCAGTAAGGCCCTCAAGCATGTTCTGCGCCAGGACCCAGACGTCATTCTGGTTGGCGAGATGCGCGACCTCGAAACAATTCATACGGCGCTAACTGCCGCCGAGACTGGCCACCTTGTGTTCGGAACTCTTCACACCCAAGATGCCCCACAGTCCATCGATCGCATCATCGACGTGTTCCCGGCCCACCAGCAGGCTCAGGTTCGAGTGCAACTGTCGTCTTCTCTAATGGGCGTTGTTACCCAGCAGCTATTGCCGAAAGCCGATGGGCCCGGCCGAGCTGTGGCGTGTGAGGTCATGGTGGTAACGCCCGCTATTCGGAACCTCATTCGCGAAGGCAAGACACATCAGATCTACTCGTCGTTGCAGACAGGCGGGTCGTTCGGCATGCAGACGATGGACCAGTCATTGGCGCGCCTTGTGCGGCGCGGCTCGGTCAGTGTCCACGATGCCGTCGACCGGTGCAGCAACGAGAAGGATCTCAAACGAATGATTGCTCAGGGTTAAGACCCACCTACCGACGCGACGATATTGAGTTCAGGGGAAACCAGACGAGATGGCAACAACCTACGCATACAAAGTTCGAGACAAACAGGGTGCACTGGTAGAGGGCACCCTCGACGCCGAGTCAGAGGCGCTCGTCGCCAACCGTTTGCGCGAGATGGGGTACGCCCTCATCTCGATCGACGCGCAAGCAGATTCTGCGCTCAAGAAAGACATCAAGATTCCCGGGTTTGGCGGCAAGGTCAAACTGAAGGACATCTCGATCTTCAGTCGCCAGTTCGCGACCATGATCAACTCGGGTCTTTCGCTTCTTAGGGCTCTGCACATTCTTTCGGATCAAACCGAGAACGCCGCCCTCCAGCAGGTTATACACGCGGTTGCCGCCGACATCGAAAGCGGCGATTCACTGTCCGATGCCATCGCTAAACATCCGAAAGTATTCGATCGGCTGTACGTGGCAATGGTCCGAGCCGGGGAGTCCGGTGGCGTGCTCGACTCGGTCTTGATGCAGCTCGCCGAGACCATCGAAAAGCAGGTGGAACTCCGGGCCAAGATCAAGTCGGCAATGACTTACCCCATCGCAGTTCTGATGCTCGTCATCATGATCTTGTCCGGCATGTTGATCTTTGTTGTGCCGATGTTCGAGGCCATGTATTCCGAACTTGGGGGCACGCTGCCGCTGCCGACGAGGCTCTTGCTCCAGGCATCGAACCTCGTTACGTCGTACCTCATCTTCATCATTATTGGTGCCGGGATCGGCATGTTTGTGTTCAAGAAGTGGATAGCGACCGATTCGGGTCGAGCCAACTTCGACAAGATGCAGCTCAAGGCTCCCGTGTTTGGCGGACTGGTCCACAAAACTGCAATCACCAGGTTCGCTCGGACAATGGAATCGTTGCTACGAGCCGGTGTGCCCATTCTTGAGGCCCTCGAAATTACCCAAGAAACTGTCGGAAACCATGTTATGGAGATCGCAGTTGCCGACATTCAGCATCGCGTTAAACAGGGCGAATCGATGGCCGCGCCGATGTCCGACCACGCGATTTTCCCCACGATGGTGACCCAGATGCTCGCCGTCGGTGAAGAGACCGGTGCTGTCGACACCATGCTCGATCGAGTTGCTGCATTTTATGAGGCCGAGGTTGAAGCAACGGTCAATGCACTCACGTCGCTGCTTGAGCCGCTGCTGATCGTGGTGCTCGGCGGAACCGTCGGTGGCATGGTCATTGCTCTCTATATGCCGATGTTCAACATCGTCAACTTGATTGAGTAGCCACTCAGATTGCTGTCGGTGAGGCCGATGGAGCAGCAGGGCCCGTTGTGGCGTCCCTGGCTGATGTGTGCGGAGATCTCAATGCTTAACCTCAAGAAGAGGGCCAACGAAGATGGCTTTACGCTCGTCGAAATTATGGTCGTCATTCTCATTATTGCGATTCTTATTGCCATCGCCATTCCTGTGTTCCTCGGCTCTCGGCTGAGCGCGCTGGACCGTGCGACGCAATCGAATCTTCGCAACTCGATGACCGTTGGCAAGATCATCTACACCGACAATGGTGACTATTCAACGATCACGGTTGCCGAGCTTGGTGAGCTAGAGCCGTCGATGGACTTCCAGTCGGCGGCATCATCGGGCGGCAAGGAAATCAGCTTCGACCGTGTTTCTGACACGGTTGTGGTGTACGCCGCTCTTTCGGACTCCGAGGAGTGCTGGTACCTCCGGGACCGTGTCGGGAACTCGGCCATCACTACGGGAACCCAGTTCTCTTCGCGTGGCCAAGGCGTGGCCGGTGCATGTCAGGCCAGCAACACGGTAGGACTCGCTTGGGCTGATGGCTGGTAGCTGCTGATGCGAGCTGTCCCGCAATTTGCAGAAACGTCGAACTTTGACTCAGTTGTGGGCCCGGTTACTCCGATGGAAATGCGTGATCACCGATTGGTGATCACAATTCATTGAACCATCAGGAGAACAAACATGCTCAAGCAGCTTAAAGAGCGGCGTGAGAACGAAGACGGCTTCACGCTCATCGAGCTTATGGTCGTCGTACTCATCATCGCCATCCTTATTGCGATTGCGGTTCCAACCTTCCTAGGTGCGCGTGAGCGTGCTCAGGATCGTGCGACCCAGTCCAACCTGCGTAACTCGCTTACCGCTGGCAAGGTCATCTACTCAGACGACGGCAACTATGCCTCGGTTGACGCGGCGCTCCTCGGCAACGTCGAGCCAGCAATGACATTCCAGGCAGTAGCTTCTGCTGGCCAGGGCGAAATTAGCTTCGACCTGGCGTCCAACACCGAAATGGTCTATGCGGCCCTTTCGGATTCGGGCGAATGCTGGTACCTGCGTGACCGCGTTGGAAACACCGCAGCCACTTCCGGGACTCAGTTCTCGGTCCGGGCACAAGGTGTCGCTGGCGCCTGCCAGGGAAGCAACACCAACGGCCTTGCTTGGGCCGGCGCGTGGTAGATCCTTTGATCCGAACCTAAACGTTCGGGTCAAACTCGAGGCCAGTCCTCGAAGAACAATTCGAATCGGGTTCACTCTTCGCTGAGTGAACCCGGTTCGCGTTTTGCCACGGTGTGCGCGTTAACTCGTGAACTAGCGACCGCTGTGGTCGACAACACAGGGGTGATCGTTCCCGTCATCTCGGGCTTGTACGGCCTGGCAATTGGTTCGTTTCTGAACGTTGTGGTGTATCGAGTGCCTGCCGGCCTTTCGGTAAACCGACCCCGAAGCCACTGTCCGCAATGCGAGACCGATATCTGTTGGTACGACAACATTCCAGTCGTCTCGTGGGTCCTGCTTCGCGGTGAGTGTCGGCGCTGCACAACACGAATCTCGACCCGGTACCCAGCTGTCGAGTTGTTTACGGCCATTCTGTTTGCCGTGGTCGGGTGGTCTACGGGTTGGTCGCCCGAACTTCCGGCCATGTTGGCCTTTGCGGCCGTGCTCGTGGCGCTGAGCATCATCGATATCGACACCAAAACTCTTCCGAACAAGATCATCTACCCAGCTACGGCCGCGGCCATAGCGCTGTTGGGCGGAGCGGCAGTGTTGGGTGGAGAGCCTGACAGACTGATCTGGATCGGGGCCGGTGGAGCTCTTGGGTTCGGGATTCTGTTCGTCATTTGGTTTGTCGCCCCTGGCGGCATGGGTTATGGCGATGTGCGCCTTTCGGGTTATCTCGGCCTCCATCTTGGCTATTTCGGCTTGGGCCACGTGGCGGTCGGATTGTTCCTTGGATTTTTGTCGGGAGCGGTGGGTGGACTGCTCCTGATGGTCGTTGCCGGCCGCAGCCGAACCTCGACAATTCCCTTTGGGCCGTATCTGGCTCTGGGTGCCATTGTCAGCGTTCTTTACGGAGATGCGATTCTCGATGCCTACCTCCAGTAGAGCCTTCCAGCCCGGACCTGTCTGCCTCGGGCTTATCTTCTCTGGCTGGCAGCCGACCCCAACAATCGTTCATCGCATATCTAGTCCGCCGGACCTGATGCGGGGGAGCAAATGGTGACTACCAACAATCACAAACCGACGTACTCGACAAAGGCCTGCACCTGCGCGGCCGAAGGGACCCATCGAGGGTTCCGAGCCGAGACACCGGACTCGGGGGAGTTCTCATGAGTCAGCGCGTTATCGGTCTCGACATCGGGACCCACGCGGTAACAGCAACGGAGCTGCGTCTGGGACGTGGTGGCCAAGTCACAGTTACCAGATTCGGACAGGTTGCTCTGCGACCTGGTGTCGTGGCCAACGGTGAGGTTGTCGACATTGGTGAGGTAGCTGCGGCCCTTAAGCGGCTGTGGCGCGAAGGCGGATTCTCCTCGAAGCGCGTAGTCGTCGGAGTTGGCAACCAACGAGTCGTCGTTCGACCAACCGAGATGCCAGCTATGGCCGACGACGATTTGCGTTCTGCGGTTGAGTTCCAGGCCCAAGAGCTGATTCCTATTCCTCTCGACGAAGCCATTCTCGATTACCAAGTGCTTGAGCGGTTCATGAATCATGAGGGCGCGGAGATGATCCGCGTTCTGATCGTTGCCGCCCAACGCGAGATGGTTGCCAACATGATGGCGGCCCTCAGCCAAGCAGGACTTGAGGTCGCACTTGTTGACCTCGTTCCTTTTGCGATTCTGAGGTCTCTCGTCGATCTCAACTCATTCGGTGAACTTGATGCCGACGAGGTCGCAGGCGAAGCCATCATTTCGTTCGGCGCTGGCATGATCACGATGGTCGTGCACGAATTCGGCATCCCGAAGTTCATCCGCACGATTGGTGTTGGAAGCCAAGACTTTACCCAGACCATTGCCGACGAGCTCGACATCTCATTCGACGAAGCTGAGGGCCTCAAACGCCAGGTTTCCCTCGGCATTAGCGGCGACCAAGCCGTGGACCAGGCTGCCGACATCATTGCCCGCCGGTTAGTGCCGTTTGTCGAAGAGGTGAAGGGATCGCTTGAGTACCACACCAGCCAGGCATCGAGTGCTCCGCTCGGTCGTGTCGTAGTAACTGGTGGCGGTCGACGCATACCGGGCTTAACCGAACGCCTCCAAGAAGCACTTGGCTGCGAAGTTGTTGTTGGTGCGCCGTTTGCCCGGTTCGAGCTTGGTCGCACGAACCTCACCCAGGATCAGCTGCGCGAGGCCGAGGATCTGGCTTCGGTGGCGTTGGGCCTTGCATTGGCGGGCCGCCCTGTCGAGCGCGGCGCGCGCCGCCTAACGCTGCTCCCTCCTGAAGTTCATGAGCGCAAAGAACAACGCCGCCAGGCTGTTCTGGTAGGTGCCGGTGTGTGCGTCCTCGCGGCTGGGCTGTTTTGGATGGGTCAGAGCCGCCAGTCCAAGGCCGAACTGGCCGACGCCAAGGCCGCGGCGGAGCAGATTCGGGTCAACCAGCTACAGAGCGCTGTCGACGAGCTTCAACCCATCGCCCAGTTCGAGGCCCTCGTCGATGAGCGACAGCTGTTAGTTGAAACTGCTCTCTCGGCTGATGTCACCTGGACAAAGCTCATCCAAGAAGTGGCCACGGTCATGCCAGACGATGTGTGGATCGACACTTTTATCGGCGCAGCACCGACTCGCACTGAGCCTGGCTCGTTTACCGTGACCGGATCTGGTTCTGACCATACGTCGTCGGCTCGCTGGCTGTTACGACTTGAAGCTCTCCAATCGGTTAGCGGAATCTGGATCCCTAACTCTGTTCGAAAGTCTGATGGTGAGTTCGGAGGACTGTCTGAGGTGTCGTTCGCCTCGACGGGGATCTTGACCGACCGGGCCATGTCGAGTCGTATCGACCGTTATCTCATTGATGGCACGGACGACGTAACCCTTGACGTCGACGAAGCATCGTTGCTCACCGACGACGTTGTCGACGAAGTCGAGGAGGGACAGTGAACCGCAAGATCACCCTGATCGCCGCCGGCGTAAGTCTCATCATGGTTCTCGGCTGGTGGTTCCTAATGTGGAGCCCTGCCGGTGCCGATATCGAGGCCGCCGACCTTCGTTACCAGTCGTCTTTGGCCCAAGCCCAAGACCTCGACCTTCAGCTGCAACGGCTCGAAGCCACCGAAGCCCGCATGCCCGAAATGCAGAGCCGTTTCCAGACCCTAACGGCGGCTGTTCCAGGCTCGCCCGACATGGCCGACTTCACCGTTGCCGTCGACGAAGCATCGCGTTCGAGCGGTATCGATTTCCTAACTGTCACCGCAAGCCCGCCGCGTGGCGCCGATGCCACACTTGGTCTTAGCGTCGTCGACGTTCAAATCACGGGTGCTGGCGGTTACTTCCAGATGCTCGACTTTGTGAACCGTTTGCAAGAAACGCATCGGGTGTTTGTGATTGACAACCTGACTGTTTCTGCCGCCCCGGCGACGTCTGACGAACTTCTTGATGGCCCGCCAGGTCTCAATGTCACACTCGCTGGGCGACTGTTCCTGACCGATGTCGCCACCGCGACCGCTGAGGGAGCGTGACATGAGGCCCGACCCGATGATTCCAGAGGATCGACCCGACCGACTTCGGTCGGCCTTGCGTTTGACCGCAGGCCTCGCTCTGCTGATGTTCTTTGCGATGGCCGCGACGCCATTGCTGCTCGAGCCGTCTCGTGGCGAAGTGCTAACCGCTCCGGTGGCTGGGCCTCCGTCTGTGGTTGTGGCTACGGCATCTAACAACAGTGGGTTGTCGTCGCGGATTGCCGCGGCCCAAGTGATCGAGACCTTCGAAGTGTTTGGCGGCAAGAATCCGTTCGAACGGCCAACCTTGCTTCCCAGTGGAGCTAGTCGGGTAGATACCTCTTCGACTACCACCCCGGACGGAACTCCAGTTACCACTACCCCGGCTGACGGGTCATCCGGTGGCACAGCCACTGATGCCGACACCGCCGATACCACTACTACCACTCAGCCAGTCGAAGTCGACCCGATTCGCAATCAGGTCATTGGTCTGGTTGAGGTGTTCGATGACAACGGCACCGTGACGGCGACGGTGAAGGTCGGAAGCACTGTGTATCGGGTTCAGAAGGACCAGGTGTTCGAGGGTTCGTACAAGGTGGTCTCGCTTGATATCGCGACCGGTTGCGGCACCTTCTTGTTTGGTGATGTCCCCTTCGACCTCTGCGAAGGCCAAGAGATCCTCAAGTAGAGGATCGGCGGTGGGTGCTGTGATCCTCAAGTAGAGGATCGG
>JAADHX010000294.1 GCA_013151655.1 Actinomycetota bacterium | reverse complement strand
GAGGTCGTGCGAGATGCGGTCGATGAGCGTTTGTCGCCAGACGATGTTTACGCCATTGGGCCAGCAGCGCTGGCCGACGTCGACATCAGCCTGCACACGATTAGTTTGGTATGGGGTGCCGCAAAGGCGAAGGCTCATATCGCTCGCCACCAGGCGCACCCCTAGCGGTGGGCCGAGCTGTAGCGTGCGAGCATGACTGAGCCTGTCACTGCGCAAGAGCTTCTGGCGTGGGGAGAGGCACTGTCTGGTATTGCTCGTACTGGTCTTGGCTTTACGCAGAGTTTGTACGAACGCGAACGTTTCGAAGAAGTGCTGAAGATTGCCGCTGAGATGCGCGCCGCGTCTGGCTCTGATGTGGATCACCAGACCATCGCCCGCGAATGGATGAAGTCGGTCGGCGTTGGGGTGCCTGGTTATGTCACGCCGAAGATCGCCGTCGGAGCGGTGGTCGGCAATGACGACGGCGAAATATTGTTGGTCAAACGATCCGACTCTGGCCTCTGGTTGTATCCGACTGGGTGGGCCGACATTGGCTACTCAGCCGCCGAGGTAGCCCAAAAAGAGGTGTTCGAAGAAACAGGCATACAGTGCGAACCGGTCCGTTTGCTGAGCGTGCTCGATGGTTTACGGCTGGGGTTCACCGAGGTGCCCTTGTATTCGCTGGTGTTCTATTGCCGTGTTACCGGCGGCGACCTCACCCCTCACCCACTTGAGACCCAAGACGTCGGCTGGTTCGGGCAGAGCGACCTGCCAAGTCCGACCGCTAGCGCAGACCTATGGGTCGACCAAGCATTCGCCGCCATTGCCGGTGACCTCGTCGTTCCGTGGTTCGACCTACCCCGAAGTGCACCCTGGGAGGGTCAAGGCTGATCGCGGAGGAACTGCTCGAGGTCTTCGATGAGGGCTTCGCCATCGACGTCTTCCATCGGCAAAGGTCGAGGTGCTTCGACCACTTCTGGTTCGTCGACTGATGCCAGCAGGATCTGCTGCGCATAGTCGGCAAGCTCATCGTCGTCGTCGAGAAGGTCATCGATCTGGCGCTCGTAACGTGTGGCCGCATTCTTCAGATCGGCTGCGGTTAGCGTTAAGCCGAGAACCGATGACAATCGTTCGACCAAGGCGAGCGCGGCCTTAGGCGAAGTCGAGCTTGGCACGTACGTAGGCACAGATGCCCATAAGGACATAGTGGGGATGCCGCCGCGTTGGAGCGCGTCTTGGAGCACCCCGACTATTCCGGTCGGTCCTGCGTAGGTTGATGGCCTGAGGTCGAGTTTGTCGGTGAGCGTTGCGTCGGCGCTGGCCCCGAAAACCGAGACCGGTTTAGCGTGATGCACCTCGGCCAGAAGCGCTCCGAGGCTTATCGCCATGGTGACGTCGAGTCGAGTTACCACATCGACGATCTGTTCGCAGAACGTCCGCCACCGAAGCCGTGGTTCCGGCCCAGAAAGAACCACGACGTCGCGGTCGCCCTGGGTCTCTAACAAAGAGAACGAAACCTCTGGCCATTCGATACTGCGAGTGTTGCCCTCGCGAAGCCGAACCATCGGGCGATTCGAGCTGAAGTCGAAGAACGACTCGGGGTCAATGGTGGCCAACACGTCGGCGTCGTAACGATGGGCGACGTAATCGAGCGCAGTGGTAGCCGCATCGCCAGCGTCGTTCCAGCCCTCGAACGCGAGCACTAGAACCGGGTTTCGAAGTTCGGGCTGTGAGCGCCAGACCACGTGATTCATTGAGCCCACGTTATCGGCGTGATCGCGAGACGCCTAACCTGTGAGAGTCAACCATCGAACTATTGAGGCTGCCCCGATGTCAGGCGTTGAGATCATTGTCGAGACCGAGGTAACGACCGAACTGGTCGAAGCGTTCGATCGTCTCATTCCACAACTCAGCCGCTCATCTCCGCCCCCTGGTAAGGCTGGGCTTCAAGCCATTCTCGACTCCAATGCGTGTCACTTGCTGTCTGCCAGGGATCAAGACGGCCGAATCTTAGGAACCATGACCCTCGTCGTGTTTCCGATTCCTACGGGGGTTCGAGGTTGGATCGAAGATGTCGTCGTCGACGCGAGTGCTCGAGGCATGGGCGTTGGAGCAAAGTTGAACTTGGCGGCGATCGATCTGGCTGTCCGGCTTGGTGCCAAGACGATTGATCTGACGTCGCGCCCAAGCCGTGAGGCCGCCAACCGGTTGTACCAGCGCCTCGGATTCGTCGAACGCGAAACCAATGTCTATCGCTACACACCCGAGGCTTAGGTGGCGTCGCTCTACGAGATCGTCGGCGGTCGAGATTGGTTCGTCGACCTAATCGATCGTTTCTACGACGGCATCGAGTCAGACCCAATCGTACGGCCCCTCTACCCAGAGGACCTCACCGAGTCGCGTGCACATATGGTCGGGTTCCTAGTTCAGTATTGGGGTGGCCCAGGCACCTACAGCGAGCAACGAGGTCACCCAAGGCTGCGTATGAGGCATTCGCCCTTCGCTATCGGGCTCGCCGAGCGCAACGCTTGGTTGTCCCACATGAACGCCGCTGTTGCGGCGGGTGGTCTCGACGCTGACGTCGAAGAACAAGTGGTCGCTTACTTCGACAACGCTGCAACCCACCTGATCAACACCCAATAAGAGCGATCAGCGGCTCAGTCGACCGTCTCGGGCTTTGGGTGGGGTTTGTGCACCGTCACTTCTTGATGGGGCGGATCAGGCCTTCCTGCATCGCGCTGGCGACGAGGATTCCGTCGGCGCTGTAGATCTCACCGCGGGCTAGGCCTCGCCCGCCAGAAGTCGACATCGGATGTTGGTCGAACAGTAGCCACTCGTCGGCGCGAAACGAGCGGTGGAACCACATGGCGTGGTCGAGGCTGGCCATCATTACTTCTTCGCCCCACCCAAGGCCGTGAGGGCCGAGCGTGGTGTCGAGCAAGGTCTGATCGCTCGCATACGCGGCCACACACTGATGAATGGCGGGGTCGTCGCCAAGGACGCCATCGGCCTTGAACCAGACTTGTAGGCGGTTTGTGACGGCGTTAGCCTGGCGTCGCTCTATCGGATGGAGACCGACGAAACGACTGTCGATAGGTCGAGGACGGTCGAACCATTCGCCCATCTGCTCCTTGAATGGGGCCATCCTGGTGGCGAAGTCTGGCAGCGACTCAGGTGCAGGCACTTCGGGCATTGTTATCTGGTGTTCGAAGCCGTCTTCGAGTTTGTGGAACGACGCCTGCATGTTGAAGATGGCACGACCGTGTTGGATAGCGACCACTCGTCTGGTTGCAAAAGACCGGCCGTCCCGGATGCGGTCAACCTCGTACAAGATTGGGGCTCGAGGATCACCGGCCCGCAGAAAGTACGAATGCAAGCTGTGTGCTGGCAGCGCGTCGTCGACGGTGCGGGTCGCCGCCATCAGGGCTTGGCCAGCAACTTGGCCACCGAAGACTCGTTGGCGGTTTTCATCTGGGCTCGTACCCCTAAAGATGTTCACTTCGATCGGTTCAAGTTCGAGTAGGTATACGAGCTCGTCGAGGGCGTTCACAACGTCATCGTATGGACTTGCCAGGCGCCTCGCCTACCGAGGTGCCAGACTCGGCGCGCCACGACCAAGGTGTTCACCCTGCGGTTGTGCTGGTGAGCCTCGGCGAGGCCGCGATGGAGCCGTAGACTGATGCCCCGTGTCTCTGCAAGATCTTCCCCTGCGTCTTTGGCGCGTGCGAGCCCGCCTCGCCCGGTTTGCCGGAGTTTCGGTAATTGGGGTGTTGCTCACTCAGATCTTGCTGCTGATACTAAAAGGCGGTCTCGACTGGAGCGGTGTTGAGGCCAACGTGGTGGCCACAGCAGCATCATCGATACCAGTGTTCATGCTCAACCGCCGATGGGTTTGGAAGAAACGCGGCGACCATTCGTTTGGTAAAGAAATGGTGCCGTTCTGGGGTTACACGCTTGCCGGACTGCTGGTTTCAACGGCTCTCGTGGCTGTGGCCGACGATGTATGGGGCACAACCCTGGCCGTGAGCCTCGCCAACCTTTCGGGCTGGGGAGTCCTTTGGATTGGCAAGTTTGTGCTGCTCGAACGAGTCCTCTTTCGCGACACCGACACCGATGCTGCGCAAACCGAGTCAGCGTCTGCCTAGTGGGCCGACCTTTATGACTGAGGAGATGCCCGCTGAGTTGGCTGATGCGGCTAAAGCGGCCCGTGGTTTTATGCCAGACGATGAAGGAGTCGCGCTGTACGAGGCCGCCTCTGCCGTTGCCGTTGGCGACGGGCCCATTATCGAGATAGGCACCTATTGCGGTAAGTCGGCGGTTTACCTCGGTGCCGGCGCGAGGGTTTCAGGGTCGGTGGTTTACACCGTTGATCATCACCGCGGCTCAGAAGAAATGCAGATCGGATGGGAGCACCACGACGACGAGTTGGTCGATGCCAATGGCCGAATGGATTCGTTGCCAGTGTTCAGGCGCCTCGTCGACCAATGTGGTCTCGCTGATGTTGTGATTGGCATCGTCGGCGATTCAGCTGTTGTCGGCCGCACTTGGACCACGATGGCCTCGATGGTGTTCATCGATGGCGGTCATGGGCCGATACCTGCGCACGCCGATTACGATCTCTGGGCTCCCAAGGTGGCGATGGGTGCACTGCTCGCGATCCACGATGTGTTTCCTGACCCCGCCGATGGCGGCCGACCTCCGTTTGAGATCTACGAACGCGCTATCGCCAGTGGCGAGTTCGAGCTTGTGCGAGTTGTGGGGTCGCTGCGGATACTGCGAAGGATCAGCTAGTCAGGTCTGGCAAACCCTCGCCGACGAATAGTCCGGCCGCTGCACCTTTACCGTCGATGGCGTCGGCTGCGAGGATCACGGCTGCGCTCGTGTATGTCGACCGTTCCTCGTCGGGGAAGTTGATGAGGTCTGGGTAGACGGTGCCGGTGTAGTACGCGCCTTCGTCGTCGCGGAAGTCGAGGATCGACTCAAAGAGTCTGACCGCTTCGACGGTGTTGCCGACGTTGAGGTAGGCCATGGCGCACTCACAAGTTTCGGCTGCGGTGACCCACGGTTGGTCCGAAACGCAGCGCACGCCAAGACCGGGCATGACGAACGTGTCTCGTCCTGCGGCCAACCGATCTACCGCCTTTGCGCCCGTTACGGCCCCGGCTAGCACTGGGTAGTACCAATCCATGGCCCACCGATCTTTGGGTTCGAAGGCGTTGGGTGTGGCGGTTATGGCGTGACCGAGCTGAACGGCTGCGAACTCCCACACGGGGCGTTCGTGGCCGACGGTCTCAGCGATCCGGATAGCGCAGCGAAGCGAGTGGTAGATCGAAGACGAACCGGTCAGTAGTGCATAGGACCATGGGGTCCCGTCGGCGTGGCGAGCCCAGATAACTTCTCCCGTTGCCTTCTGCATCGTGAGAACGAAGTCGATTGCTCTCTGCACCACGGGCCACATGGTTTCGAGGAACCCACGGTCTTGGGTGATTAGCCAGTGGTGCCACGCGCCGGTGGCGATGTAGGCACAGACATTGGTATCGATCTTGTGATCCTTGATGCCGTCGGCCACGTAGTAGTGGTGCCACCAGCCTTCGCCATCTTGGGAGTCGGCTAGCCATTGGTAGGCGGCCTCAGCTTGTTTGGTTAGGCCGGCGACGGTGAGCGCCATGGCCGCCTCGGTGTGGTTCCACGGATCGGCGTGACCGCCCTTGAACCAGAGAATCATGCCGTTCGGCAGTTGTTCGGCGGCGATAGTTTCGGCTGTGGCGGCGAGGTCGGTGGCGGTAATCAGACTCGATGACTCAGGCTGCATCGGCTACCTCGCTAGTGCTGGGGCGACGGGCGGGTTTGACCGCGTAATGAACCACACTCTTGCCAATAAGAGGGTTCAGCATCTTGTCGGCTAGGCGCGTGAGTTTCGGTGCCTTGACGATATCCCAGGTGAGGAATCGGAGGTACTGCTTGACCAACGGGTTGTCGTTGTTGGTCGGGCCCACTGCGCACTTGAGCCACCAGTACGGTGAGTGCAGGGCGTGCGCCTGGTGTGTGCCCTTGGTCTCGAAACCCTTGCTGGACAGAAGGTTGCGCATCTCTCGTTCGCGGTAGATGCGTACGTGTCCGCCTACCGCTATCGGGGCGTGATAGGCGTCGCTTAGTTTCCAACAAACCTGTTCGGGGAACCAAGCCGGAACCGTTACTGCGATGGTTCCTCCAGGCTTTAGAACTCGGAACAGTTCCGTAGCGGCGGTGCTGTCGTCTGGTATGTGTTCCATGACTTCCGAAGCAATGATGCGATCGAAGGAGTCGTCGGGAAAAGGCAGCTTGAGGGCGTCGCCGCGAGTGGTTGTTCCGGTGCCGCCCTGGCCGTTGGAACTTTTCTGGAGTTCGCCGGCTTCGTCCATGGCGTAGTAGGTCGCCATGCACTGTTTGAGTTCGGGGAGGCTGTAGTCGAACGCCACGATGGTGGCCCCACGGCGTAGCGCTTCATAGGCATGTCGACCTGCGCCGGCGCCCATGTCGAGGACTCGGTGGCCACCTTTGAGATCGAGGCGCTCGAAGTCGACGGTTAACATCCGCGTTCTTCGAGTAGAAGTCGGTACTGCTCAACGGTGCGAACAGCTGTGATACGCCACGAGAAGTTTTCGATGACGCGTCGGCGGCCGGCTGCGCCAAGCGTCTCCCGAAGTTCGGGGTGCCTGAGCACGTGGCCGACCTTGTCGACGAGGTCTGAAGCGTCGCCTGGGGTGACGTGAATCGCAGTTTCACCGTCGATGCCGACGACTTCTGGGAGCGCTCCACCCGTTGAGGCAACCAGTGGCACACCTGCCGACATGGCTTCGATGGCTGGAAGCGAGAACCCTTCGTACAGCGAGGGAACCACTGCTACCTGGGCCTCGTTGTACAGCTCGACGATGCGGCGATCTGACACACCCGAGACAAACTCAACAACATCGGCAAGACCGAGATCCTTGATGGTCTGGGTGGCTCTGCTGTCGTACTTGGGGCGGCCAATCACGACAAGGTGCGCTTCTGGGATTTCGGTGCGGAGTTTGGCCAAGGCTTCCAACAGGTAGGTGAGACCCTTCATCGCGATGTCGGCCGACGCCGTGGTCATGATCCGGCCTGGAACCGGCTCGATCTCGGGGATCGGAACGAACTGTTTGGGGTCGACGCCTACATGAACAATATGAAGGCGTTTGGGGTCGACGCCATGGCCGCTGACGATGTCTTCGAAGGAGTTGGAAGACACGGTGATGATGCGGGTGAGCTTCTGGGCGACCTTCGATTGCATCCCGGTGAAGGCGTAAAAGCGGTTCTTGGTGAACGCTTTCCAACGGGAGGTGGCATGTTCTGTT
>JAADHX010000027.1:771-8113 GCA_013151655.1 Actinomycetota bacterium | reverse complement strand
ATCAACCATGGTCTCAAGCTCGTCTGAAGTGATGTCGGTGTTGTCGACGATTCGTTTCGATACGAAGGGGCCCTGGATGATGTGCATGGCCATCTCGATGTTGATGGTTGGGCGAAGTTCGCCCCTAGAGATCGCTCGTTGCAACGCGATCACTGTTGGTCCCCGCGGTTGCACTCGAAGCTGACGGAAGAGTTCGGCGTGGTCCGGATTCGCCATCCCGCGGGCCATCATCCACACGAACAGTTCCCGAACCAAAAGGGAGCGGGCCTGCTCGACATAACGGCGCTGGATCTCGATCAGGTCGTCTCGCAGCGAGCCGGTGTCGGATGGGGCGGAGGCTTCGACACCTTGTGCTACGGCCGCAAAAATCAACTCGGCGAGCCCCCCATAGTGGCGATAGATCGTGGTCTTGGCCACACCCGACCGACTGGCTACTTCTTCGATGGTGCAGGCGTCAACGCCATGTTCGATGATGATCTCTTTGGTCGAGTCGAGCATCTTGACTCGAGCGGACACACTTCTCGGTCGGGCCATACCAAGACGTAGTGTAGCGACAAAACTCTGCCAGAAGTACCTTGACGAGGGCCTGAGGGATAATTACGCTACGGTACGTAGCCTAATGAAAGCACCCAAATGAATCCCCCCTCTGACCCCTCCTATGCGGATCACCCGGTTGGCAATCGACTGAAACTGTCGGCTCTCTGGACCTCGACGCTTTTCGTCTTTGTCTACGTCGACCTGTTCTCGCTTTATCGACCAGACTTTCGTGCCGACATCGAGTCCGGCAAGATCGCGGGGTTCGATATAGATCAAGGATTCCTATTCATCGTGACCCTTTACGTCGCCATCCCGAGCCTGATGGTGTTCGCAACGCTGGTGCTTCGCCCGGGTCTCAATCGAATCTTGAGCATCGTTCTGAGCGGCTTTTACGGGGTCACCATTCTCGGCAGTGCGATAGGCGAATGGAACTACTTCATCTTCGGCAGCGTGATCGAGGTCATCTTGTTGGCACTAATCGGCTACTACGCGTGGACATGGCCTAAGGCCCAACCTGATCATGGAGGGGCCGGTTTTGTTGAGCTGAAGGGTTCGGCGGGCGGTGTGATCTGATCGTGGTGAGGCACTGGGCGATGGTCTCGTCGCCTTCTGACGAAGTTCGAGTGGCAGCCAGGATCGTTCTACTCGTTCCAGCGAGTTCTTTGACCCAAAGGTCGAGTGAGTGGTGTGCCGCGATGGCTGAGCGAGGAAGGATGGCTACGCCAAGGCCCGAAGCGACAATGTCGAGTTGAAGACCAAAGTCTTCGATATCTGCGACGATGTCTGGGGCGAAGCCGGCCCGGCGACATATGTCGCGCACTCCGTGTCCGCACACGGTCTTTGGGTTTGAGATTATCCAGCGTTCGATTCCAGCTTCTTCGAGATTGTGGATCTCTGCCGACGATACGAGTGCGAGTGGTTCGGTGAACACCTCGTGATAGGTGAAGTCCTGCTGTCTTGGTGCCCTGACAACGTATTCCTGCAACAGAAGCAGATCGAGCGACCCGAGTCTGAGGTCCTGTTGTCCTTGAGCGTCTTCGACGGTGATGAGCTTCACATCGACTCCGAGCTCTCGGAGTTGGCCTAGGGCTGGAGCAATAGCAATACTCAAACCGCTGGGGAATCCCCCGAGGGCGATGGCGCGCCGCTGTCCGAGAACGTTCGCGGCATTGATGCCGAATGCTTCGACAGCAGCTTGAAGCTTGAGAGCCTGTTGGTGAAGCTGTTGGCCCGTTGCGTTGACCTTGATGCTGTTCCCGAGCCGTTCGAACAGCTCCACGCCCAGCCGGTTCTCGAGCCCTGTTAGTCGTTGTGAGATCGCCGAAGGTGTATAGCCGAGCGATTCTGCGGCCTCGCGAATCGACTCTCGTTCTGCCACTTCGACGAACGCCTGGATACCTGCCAGAGTGAAGTCCATCAGCAGAGCTTAGGCTCGAGGATCACTAGAAGTTGGTTGGCTTATGTTAGGTAGGTTCCTACATTCAGAGGATGACTACTAGTTCCTTGCAACGATTCACCGCGTTTTCTGATGACCCAGCAGGCGGCAACCCCGCCGGAGTCTGGATCGGCGGTTCCTTACCCAGTGACGATGTAATGCAGGCCATAGCTGTCGACGTCGGCTACTCCGAAACCGTCTTCGCAGCCAAAACTGGAGGCGACGGATTCGACGTTCGCTACTTCAGCCCCGAGCGTGAAATCGCTTTCTGCGGACACGCCACTATTGCTCTTGGAGCGAGGCTCCAGGCCGACTTTGGCCCCGGCCGGTACATCCTCCAGACAGCTGCGGGTGTGGTCCCAATCGAAGTGAAGGATCGGGAAGGTCTTGTGTATGCGACCCTGACCTCGGTCGAACCCACGACCGAAGAAGCACCGGCCGCGCTGGTGGATGCTGTGCTCGATACCTTGGCCTGGTCAAGGAAAGACATCGAGTTAGAAATGGCACCAGCCGTTGCGGCGGCAGGCGCCAGACACCTACTGCTGCCGGTTGTATCGCGCGAGCGTCTCGCCGTCGTCGACTACTCGTTCGACAATCTTCGGGATCTTATGCTCGCCCACGACCTCACAACTGTCGATCTGTTCTGGCGAGAATCAGCGGGGGTCATCCACTCTCGGAACCTCTTCCCAGTAGGTGGGGTCGTGGAGGACCCGGCCACGGGGGCCGCAGCCGCGGCGCTGGCAGGGCACCTTCGGTCAATTGGAGCGATCAGCGCTCCAGCCGAATTCGTCATTCACCAGGGTGACGATATGGGACGACCAAGTCTTCTGATGGTTACTGTTCCACGCAACGGCGGAATCGAGGTCTCCGGCACTGCAATCGCCATCGACCTCGTCGAGCCATCATGATCATCACAATTTCGGGCCGCCGTGGATTGGTCCCGACGGCGGAGCTCCGATTGCCAGACACGCTGCCACTATCATCGCCATGTTCTTGGGTCCTTCCAATCAGCCCGACGGCGAACCTAACTACCAAGTATTGAGGAATCAATGGGATTCAGACTGGCAAACATCGATGGCCGCGCAGCCCTCGTCGACGGGCTCGACTACTACGACATCGAGTCGACCTCTGGGGGCTCCATGTCCCCGGATCCGATGGCTGCCTTGACGGCCAAGGATCGGCTGCATGAACTTGCCGCGGGTTTGTCGGCCAAGGCTCCGACAGGATCCACAGCCGACGTTCGGTTCGGTGCGCCAGTTCCTTCGCCCCGAAACTGCTACGCCATAGGGCTCAACTACCGCTCCCACGTCGAGGAGTCCGGCATGGATCTTCCCGACGTACCTCTGGTCTTCACGAAGTTTCCAAGTTGTATTGTTGGGCCGAACGACGAGGTCGAACTGAGGAGCGAATCGGCCGACTACGAAGCGGAACTCGTCGTGGTGATTGGTTCTAGCGGCCGCGATATCGCTGCAGACGCTGCGTGGGATCACATACTTGGCGTAACAGTTGGCCAAGACATCTCGGACCGGGCGCTCCAGTTTGCGGCGAAGCCTCCGCACTTCGACCTAGGTAAATCACGCGATACCTATGGTCCCATTGGGCCGGTTGTGGTGTCGCCCGATTTGCTCGACAACCAGAATGGCCTGCCGATCACCTGCGATATCAATGGTGAGCGCCGACAAGACGGAAATACCTCCGATCTCATCTTCGACGTCGCCGCCATCGTCGCGTACCTTTCTGCGATCACAACACTCGCTGCTGGCGACATCATCTTCACGGGCACTCCCGATGGGGTTGGCGCTACACAAGGCAAGTTTCTCGGGCCAGGTGATGTCATCACTACCACCATCGAAGGCGTCGGAACCTTGGTGAATCGATGCCGCTGATGCCGTCGGTCTAGGTGTTGGGCGTTGAGTGGCGTGCGTAACCGGCTTGTAATTCGTTACGCAGCCATGTTCCGTACTCGACTGGTTCGATCGTCTTCGGTGGGGAGTCGTCGATGCAGCTTGGTAGTGGCTTGACCACTGTGTCGACGTTTGGATCGAAGAAGAACGGGCACGAGTATCTCTCGCGACCCGATCGATTGATCACGCGATGAGGTGTGGCGAGTAGGCGACCGTTGCTCCAGCGGCGCAGCATCTCGCCGGTGTTCATCACTAACGCGCCAGCACGGTGGGGTACATCGATCCATTCGCCTTCGACGGTCTGAACCTGGAGCCCACCCACGTCGTCTTGGGCGAGAATGGTGATGGCGCCAAAGTCGACGTGTGGAGCCGATCCGTACAACTCCTTGTCGGCTCCGGTGGCGGGTGGGTAGTGGAGCAGCCGTAACCATGTGGTTGGTGTCTCGAAGGCTCTGGCAATAACGCCACCATCGTCTCCTAACACCCGGGCAAACATGTCTATTACACGACTGGCTAGATCGACCATTGCACTGTTGTATTCCTCGAGGACCTCACGAAATCCATCGAGTTCTGGCCATTGATTCGGTCCGGCCAGATACGCGCCACTCTGTACATCGGCGTCTTGCGGACCGGCTTCGCGCATCATGATGAACGATGCACTCTGGTTAGGTTTCGTAATATGGGCTAGGTCGGAATTACGGTCGGTAGACGTACCGATCGCGATGTAGCCACGATGGATGTGGTTCAACTCGATAGCGAGCTTCCGGGCCATGGGCATATTGTGGAACCGACGAGATGCCTCGAAGACGCGGCCGATGAGGTCCTCAGATATCTCGTGGCCAACGAGGTAGGCGAACCCGACGTTGCTGTACGCAGCAAGAAGGTCAGAACGGACAGAATTCGGACCGGCCGGGTCGGCTAGATCGACGACCGGGATGGAAACCTCGCCGTTCACAACCTTCAGAATACAGCGGCGTCATGCGTCGCGAGGCCGAGGCGTCGATGTGACCGGTGCCGCGGTCGCGGCTAGAGTCAACGACGTCGCTGAAGATTCTCTCTGTATTTCCTCAGCACTTCCGGGCTGAGCCTTATTGTGGCTAGTCAGGCCTGTTGTCTCTGCGATCGATCGAGGTCCAATGTCCGATCATTCTTTAACCGCTGCCCAGGTAGCGGACTTCAAACGCGACGGTTATGTGGTGGCCAGGAGTTTTTTCGATCAGGAGCAGATGGACCACCTGCACCGAATTGCCAAGGCCGGATTCGACATAGAGAATTCCTACGCAGCGATAGATCCCGAAGGCAAGTCAAGCAGGCTGCTGCTGAGGAACGATCTACCTGAAGACATCTACTCGGCCTTTGTGCGTAGCGAGCGAATGGTCGACTCTGTCGAACTGCTGCTTGGCGACGAGGCATATCACTTTCATCACAAGCTCATGTTGAAAGAACCGCGGGTTGGTGGTGCCTGGCCTTGGCATCAGGACTACGGATACTGGTACGACAAGAACTCATGCCTGTTCCCCACCATGTTGAGCGCAATGATTGCTGTCGACAAAGCCAGCATCGACAACGGCTGCCTACAGGTTCTCAAAGGGTCCCACTTATGTGGACGCCTTGACCACTTTCCCACCGGAGGCCAACTTGGAGCAGACCCAGAACGGGTCGATCACCTCAAGGACCGGCTGGAACTCGTGAACCTCGAGCTCGATCCTGGCGACACGGCATTCTTCGACTGCAATTTGTTGCACGCGTCCCAGGCCAACACGAGCGAACGAGCCCGCTGGACCCTGATTTGTTGTTTCAACGCGAAATCAAACGATCCCTTCGACGATCGTGGCGAACACCCGGGTTACAGCTACCTCGAACGTTGGCCCGATTCGCGAATCGCTGAACTTGGAACTACTCAATGGTCGGCAATGGCCGGCGGGAACGTCTGAGACGCCTATGTTCGGTCGAGGCCGAATCGACCACACCGGTCTCCGTGCCGCCGACCTCGACAATCTCCGTTTCGGAACATCCTCGCCCAGTTTCACATAACGAGATCGGTGCTGCCCATGTCGATTGTTCCCAACGGGAGCGGCGGCGCGGCGCAAGTCGGCGTGATCAACACGTCGTGGTTTTCGAAGAAGCGGCCGAATTGGCGCGACACGTTGTGGCTGACACCAATGGCCCAGGCGAGTTCGCGCCCGCTGGATCGGTCACCGGCCGCACCCCACAGCGAAGTGATCGACTCGGCGGCATCGGCAGCTACGGGATCGACGTCTTCACCCTCGTGGGTACCCGTCTGCACGGCGACACGAAGCCGAGCTGGCGGGGTGTCGACGATTCGAGAAAACTCTTCGGCGCTGGCGGAGCCCAATAAGGATCACCAGGCTCCGGTCCCTGAATCGCGTCGAGAAGAGCCGCGCTGTCACGCACGCTCCTCGTGATGGCGTGGTGTACCGGCAGCCCATTCCAACCTTCACCAATGTCGGGACCGAAAGGGCTTAGCCATCGCGACGGATTTAGCCCAAACAGACCGTTGCACGACGATGGCACCCGGATAGAGCCCCCACCATCGGTTGCATGGGCCGCCGGCACGAACCCCGCAGCAACAGCGGCGCCCGAACCTCCGCTCGAACCGCCGCTGCTCCGGCTTTGGTCCCATGGGTTGCGGGTGGCTCCGTGTGCAGCCGGTGCGGTCTCACAAGCAAGGCCGACGGCGTCGTGCTGGTCGTACTCGGCGAAGAGTCTCACTTCAGAACTTCACCATCGGCATCGGCCGCAATGGGCTCTCGCGCAAGCCCCGCCCGAACGCCTTAGCCAACATGCGGCGGAACCCCTTGTACGGGTACTCGTCCACGAGTTTGCGGTACTCGGAGCGGCGGACCCCTGGAGCACCTACGAGCGGCGAGTAAATATCGGCCATGTCGGCCCGCCTGAAGGCCTCAACCAGAGGGTGAGGATGTCGGGCCTTGCGAATGCGATGGTGTTCGTCGACCAGCGCTGTTACCAGCCCGGCATGTTCTTGTTCGTCTGGGCCCAACTCCGCTATGGCTCGTTCGATAGAACCGGGCAGGTAGTCCCAAGTCTGGTCGAACCAGATCGAAGCGTCGTGAAAGAAGGCGGCTACGCCAAGCGGACGGACAAGTTGTGGTTCAACCTCGACCTGGAGGCTCACCAAACCGAGAACGCGGTGCACGTGGTGTCGATAGGGGAGCAGATCTCGTCCGAAGATCGACTCGTGTTGGTCGAACAACTTGTTGGCCGCAGTGTGGGCCGAAACAGTGGTCTCGTCTGACATATCGATGTCTCCCTACCGGGCATCTGGTCGCAACCCGAGTCTTGTCGCTGTGTTGTGGTGAGGCCAGTGTCGTGAACGACTATTGTCACGCAGAATGCGTCAGAAGGTCGTGGTACTCGTGCCCGATGGAGGGAGTCTCTTCGAGATTTCCACCCCCATTCGCGTTTGGGGAGCCGATCCGCATGA
>JAADHX010000027.1:0-734 GCA_013151655.1 Actinomycetota bacterium | reverse complement strand
GGGGAGGTCCGGCCAATGCTGCGGTGGGCGGCTTGACCCTGGTCGGTATGTCCGAATTCGACGATCACCTTCGGGCTGCTGACATGGTGGTCATCCCCACATGGCCTGTCGGCGCAGCGAGTGTTCCCGTCGAGCTGACGACAGCACTCGCGGCGGCCCACGAAAGAGGCACCCGTTTGGTTGGCCTTTGCCTTGGCGCATTCGTGCTCGCCGAAGCTGGGGTGCTCGACGCTAAGACCGCGGTAACCCACTGGCGATACGCCGACGAGTTCGAGCGACGGTTTCCCAACGTGGCCCTTGAGCGGGATCCCCTCTACATCGATCATGGGACCGTGGTGACTTCGGCGGGAAGTGCGGCTGCCCTCGATTGTTGCCTTCATCTTGTACGTAGAGATCACGGTGCCACAGCGGCGTCGGTCGTGGCCCGATCGCTCGTAACTGCGCCTCATCGTGCGGGCGGTCAGTCGCAGTTCGCGGTCGGCGAAGCGGCGTACTCAACCGCTGATGACCTCGGCATTGCGTTGGCAGTGGCAGCAGAGATTGTGGGCAACATCGCCAACGTGGCTGATCTGGTGGCTTTGGTGCCGGTGGGCCGTCGGACCCTCGAACGACTGCTTAGCGACCGAATGGACACCACGCCCCGCGAATGGCTGGCCGACCAGCGCGTGCGCGCCGCGTCGCGGCTACTTGAGGAGGCAACCGCGTCAGTTGAAATGGTCGCCGGGCTGGTGGGT
>JAADHX010000379.1 GCA_013151655.1 Actinomycetota bacterium | reverse complement strand
TCCACGGGGAAGTCCCAGACAGTTGGATCGGCCGCTTCGATGCGGTCGCCGGCAATCCTCCGTTTCTATCGCAGCTACGAACGCGCTCGGCTCGATCGGGCGCCGAACGCGATGCTGTTGGTCCACGTGGTTATGCCGACGCGGCGGCGGTCGTGTTGGGTCGAGCCCTTCGCTGGGTTGTGCCCGGCGGAACCGTCGCCCTCTTGCAGCCTCGCTCGATCGTTGGGTCTCGAGACGGTGAGTCGACCAGGGACGCCGTCAACGCAGATCACAGGCTGGCTCAGATGTGGTTCGACGATCGCGCTATGTTCGCCGCTTCGATCAGGGTCTGCCTGCCGGTGGTGGCAGTCGGGACTCCCGATGAGCAAGAGTCGACGCTTGTGACTCAGGGCCTGCCCGTTGTCGCAGTCGGTTCGGTGACGGGCGGGTCGTGGTCGTCGTTGGCGGCACGAGCAGCCGGTGTTCCTTGGGTGAGCATCGGCAACGATGGAGCCCATCTGGGTCAGATGGCAGACGTTCGGGCCGATTTCAGGCAGTGGTTTTACGAGTTGGCCGAAGTCGTCTACGAGGCCGAAACAGACCAGCCGCGGCCGTCACCAGATCAACTTGGCGTGTTGACTAGCGGCCTCATCGATCCGCTGTACCCACGGTGGGGTGTGGCCAAGTCGTCGGTTGCGAAGCGTCACTATCGTCGGCCGGTCATCGACTCGACATGGCTCGATGACAGGGGCGAATCGTGGCGCAGTCAGCCCAAAGTTATTGTCGCAAACCAGACAAAGGTCATAGAGGCTGTGGCTGACGCCGAGGGCGTTTGGGTCGGGCTCACGCCCACCCTGTCCGTCGTTCCGGAGAACCCGAACGATGTGTGGGCTATCGCCGCGCTGCTCACATCGCCAGTCGCCACAGCGTGGGCTGTCGAGCGGTCGTCGGGCTCTGGTCTCTCAGTTGGGGCCGTGCGGTTGCCGGCCGAACTGATGCGAGCCGTGCCGCTGCCCGAAGATCAAGTCAAATGGTACGAGGCGGCGGCGATGGCCCAAGCTGGCAGTCCCGCTAGCGAGGTTGGCAGGCACATGATGTCCGCGTTCGCGGTAGACGACGATGACCTGTACTCGTGGTGGGCCGCGCGATTACCGAAACGGACCGGGACCTAGCCGATCAATGCCGACAGGAGTGGTTGTGTTCGTGGTCAAGCTCGACTAGCAGCTTGGTCCGGAGAAACTTGCGGCCCGAAACAATGCGTACCCGCGATGCGTAGTCCATCAAGTCTGGGTGCAACAGGAAGGTTGCTTCACCGTGAGTCACCCTGCGGTATGGCGCCAGATTCTTGCCTTTGAGGTGAGTGTCGACCGACAGCTCCTGGACTCCGCCTCAACCGATCGGTTTGATGAAGTCGACGGCTGCGGTTCCGCCTCGCTGGACGACCCAGCTGACGGCCTCGTCGGTTATGTCTAACTGCATGGGGCTCCTTTGATCGTGTGCAGATCCTAGGGAGTCGGATCGCAGCACAACCACGGTTAACGGATCAACCCAGGATGCCACGTTTGAATTCCGACCAGATTTGTCGACAATTCAACCGCGTGCTCACGGCGTCGCCGCTACCGTTACCGAAACCGTACCTGAGGGGAGGGCAGTCGTGTCAGACCTAACGAACAACGATCCGACTGGTCTTCCTGGTCCTGGCTTGGCTGTCACTGGTGGCTGGTTCGACGACGATCCAGTGGCAGATCGTAAGTTCTTCGAGCTCTGCCCTAAGCGTGGGTTCATGCTCGAATCTGGCACCGTGCTAATGGGTGCCCGGCTCGCATTCGAGACATATGGTCGTCTCAACGAAGATAAGTCAAACGCCGTTCTCGTGCACCACGCCCTCACCGGCGACATGCATCCGGCTAGCCACCCGGCGAGGCGATCCGAACCTGGCTGGTGGGAACGAGTCGTCGGCCCAGGTCGCACTATCGACACCGCCAACGTGTTTGTGGTCTGCGTAAACGTTCTGGGTGGCTGCGGCGGCTCGACCGGCCCTCTGTCGGTCAATCCGGCCACGGGCACTTGGTATGGGCCGACGTTCCCGCAGGTCTCGATTCGCGATCAAGTGCGCGCCCAGGCCCAGCTTGCCGATCACCTCGGAGTCGGCAGCTGGTTGTCGTGTGTGGGTGGGTCAATGGGCGCTATGCAGTCGATCGAGTGGGCGGTCACCTACCCAGATCGCGTGTGTTCGGTGGTCGCAATCGCCTCCACGGCCGCGGCCACAGCCCAACAGATCGGGTGGAGCTACGCCGGTCGACTGGCGGTCAGATCCGACACCAACTTCAACGACGGTTGGTACTACGAGAACGCTCCAGGCCAAGGGCCGCATCGCGGCATGGTCGCGGCCCGTGCTCTGGCCATGGTGCACTACCGGTCCGATGACGAATTTAACCGGCGGTTCGGCCGCACTAGCCGCGGCGATCTCGTGCGAGACGAATCTGCCTTCGATATCGAGAACTACCTCAACTACCAGGGCCTGAAGTTCGTCAAGCGCTTCGATGCCAACAGCTACCTAGTCCTGAATCGCATGATGGACCTACACGATGTAGGCCGGGGCCGTGGCGGCGTAGCCAAAGCACTGGCGCGGGTCCGATGCCCACTGCTTAGCGCCTCGGTCACGAGCGACTTCTTGTATCCCGAATATCAGCAACTTGAGCTTGTCGATGGATTCGAAGCAGCGGGCCAATGGTCCCAGCATGTTCGGATCATTGCCGACACCGGACACGATGGGTTCTTAACTCACGGCGATCAGATCGAACCGCACATTCATGCGTTTCTCGACAAGGTCAGCTGCGACTACCAGGGCGATTAGGCCTTGTTGATTCGCCGTACGCTCACTCGTTCGAGGGGAAACTCCACTACGTGCGGTGGCGGGTGCGGGTCGCTTCTGACCCTGGCAACAAAGTGGCCGTTCTCGCAGTTTCGGGCCTGCTTGACGCTTGGCTGAGTGTCGAGTCTGGCGCTGTTCAACGCCACTATTGCTACCTCTCCGAAATCGCGGCCAGTCCCAAGAACTAGAACTCCAGAATCTGGAGCGGAATCGGCGATGGCCGCCCTTCGTCGGGGGTTGACCGTAACTGGCCATGAGACCTGAGCGCCGCATTTAGCGCACTCAAGAATGATCTTTCCTGTCTTGTGTCGTCGTACAGATTCTGAGCCCGCGCTGATCATCATCAAGGTGATGACGCACGGTTTCGACCAGAAGTCGCGAAGAACTCTTGTTAGTTCTTGGCCACAATCTCGGCGATTTCACCGCGAACGGTGTCGTTCATCGTCCAGGTGCCCGCACTCGAGTTGGCTGCAATTTGTGCGGGGTTGCTTGCGCCAGCGATCACTGAGCGAACTTCTGCGTGGTTCAGCAACCAGGAGATGGCGAGTTCCAAAATGCTGCGATCGTGATCAGAGGCATACGAGGCCAGTATTCGCACTCGGTCGATGCGTTCATCGTCGAGGAACCGAGCTCTTCGTTCTTCGTCCATTGTGTGAAGCCGAGTTCCTGGAGGCGGGCCAGCGGGGCCCACCTTGCCGGTCAGCAACCCACTCTCGAGCGGAAAGAAGGGCAAGAACCCGACTCCCAGCTCGGCGCACGCGGGTAGGACTTCATCGACTGGTTCGTGGTGTAGGACCGAGAACCGGTTCTGAACCGAGGCAAAGTGCGTCAGGTTTCGATCGGTGGATGCTTGGTCGGCTGCGCCGAGTAGATCGGCATCGAAGTTCGAACAGCCGATGACCCTAACCTTGCCCGCTATGACCAGCTCGTGGAGGGCGCCCAAGGTGTCGGCCAGTGGAACCTTGGCATCAGGAACGTGCAGTTGATAGAGGTCGATCCAGTCGGTGTTTAGTCGGCGCAGCGACCGGTCGATCGCCTTCCTCACGAAGTCGGGGTGTCCGCCGGTCAGGCCCTTGTCGATGACGCTGGCCCCGAACTTCGACGCCACTGTCACCTCGTCGCGCCGGCCCTTGAGTGCCTGACCGAGGTACTCCTCTGAAACGCCGTCGCCATACATGTCGGCGGTATCGAAGAAGTTGACACCGACGTCGAGTGCCCTGTGAACCACGGCCTGGGTCTGTTCGGCATCGAGCCGAGTACCGAAGTTGTTGCAGCCAAGTCCGATGGTGCTGACAGTCAGAGGTCCAATGGTGCGAGTGTCCATTGGTTAAGCATCGCGCAAAACGCTGCGGTCATCGCTGGCGAGGTTCTGCTCGTCGCGTGGTTAGTGTCGTAACGATGCCAGAACTGATTGAGGTCGAGATGTATCGGCGCGCAGCTGAGGCCGCCATCGGCGAGACGATCTCGACGGTGTACGCGCCCGATAGCTGGTACCTGAAACGAGGCACGACTGCCGACGCGTTGTCGGACACCCTGGTTGGCGAAACTGTGGTCGCCGCGAGGCGCCGCGGGAAGTTGCTGTTGCTCGAGGTTGGCGACGCCACACTTGGCTTGCGTTTCGGCATGACCGGTCGGATCATCGTTGACGGCGGCGCGCCGATCGACGAACTTCTCTACAGCTCCCGGCGCGCCGACGCGGCCGACGAACGATTTGCGATGACATGGGACGGTGGTGGGCTAGTTATTTCGGACCCTCGCCGTTTGGGCGGTGTCGAGCTGGCGCCCGACGAGGATCGCCTGGGCCCCGATGCGTTAGAACTCGACAGGCGGCAGTTGACCGATGTGCTGGGTCGAACCAGTCGGGCGCTCAAGGCGGTGCTTCTCGACCAGTCGCGCATCGCCGGTATTGGCAACCTGATTTGCGACGAAGTTCTGTGGCGGGCCGGACTGTCGCCGGTGCGCGGGGCCGACACGTTGACCGAGTTCGAGGTGGCGCTACTGAGTCGCTGCATCAAGTTGACGATCGCGATGCTGATGAAACGGGGTGGTTCGCACACTGGCGACCTGCAGGACGAACGCAACCGCGACGGGCGTTGCCCGCGGGACGGAACTGCCTTACGTCGAGACGACGTCGGAGGACGAACCACTTACTGGTGCCCGGAGCATCAGAGGTAACTCTCAGCTGGTGTCGAGTTCCGGCGCAAACCCGTGCGAATGCATAGCGATCGTGATCTCAATCGAAATCACCGATACAGTCGCCGCCCGTGACGCGGCTCGCTTTTCTTTTCCTGGCAATAAGCCTCGCGGTGATTTCGCTCGCCGGTTGGTCGCGGTCGGTGGGCGCGGTGTCGATTGCGTCGTTCGCATCCTCTGATTCCGACGCGGTAACGAGCGTTCTGGCTCAGACAGATACGCCAGGAGACGACGGTGTCGAAGCCCAAGCCGAAACGGGCGACGGCACCAAACCGCTACGCATCCTCGCGGTGCTCCTCGGAGTGTTGGCACTGCTTCTCGGTGCGCTAACGAGGTTGTACTGGAAGGCGACTATTCCCGAAGCAAGGCGCGGATATCTGCCAGAGGCGTCCCAAGCTGAGTACGGTGGCGGGCATGGCCCAACAACTTGACGCCGACGCGATGATCGCTCGCTTCGCGGCCCGCGCCGAAGCAGCTCGAAGCCGAAACCTCCCACCGGTCGGTGGCGATGAACGTCAGGCGTTCTTGCAGGCGCAACGCGACGACTTCATGGACTACGCCATCATGTCCGACGCAAAATGGGCGATGGACGACGGCATCTTGACCTTCACCGTCGACCTCCGCCCCAAAACGGAGTAACCCGGTTCGATCTGGGTGTCTCGTCGCAAGGGGTATTCGCCGCTTTGGGTAGCTTCCGCGCACCGTGACGGTGGGTAAAGGCCCCCGAAAGCGTGGAATCGGTGTCGCGGGGACGGGATCAACCCGCTACAATCACTCGTCCTGCGGATGTAGCTCAGTTGGCTAGAGCGCAACCTTGCCAAGGTTGAGGTCGCCGGTTCGAATCCGGTCATCCGCTCCACAAACATGCAGGTCAGAGCATGTTTCCTGCCTGTAGTCGATTGACCCAAAATATCCCGCCATCCCATCCTTTGCAGATCGCGCGTAAAATCGGCGCCGCGAAACGGTCGTTACACAACCGCGATCAGCGATGTCGGCGAGCTTCGCGCTTACCTCGACTACGACGCGGCATCGGGTAAGAAGAAGTACCGATCTTGGACTGTGCGTGGCGCGTAACGTGACGCCGATAGGGCGGTGCCGGGGCCTGTTGGCTGAGGTTGAGGCTGTGGAGGTCGATTTCGCCGGACCTGAGTCGGTGTCGCTGGCCGGTTGGTTGGACGAATGGTGGGACGCAAAGCGACGGACGCTGTCACCTACGACGGCATCAGCGTGGCGCTCATCGGTTGAGCTCTACCTCAAGCCCGAACCTGGAGAACTTGATCTCGCTGACATACGCGCCCATCACCTTGAGGCGCTTTACCGTCGCCTCGTCGATGGCGGCCTCTCTGCGGCGAGGGTTCAAAAGGTCCACACTGTGGCCTCGGTGGCGCTCAAGGCTGCCGTACGTCGTGAGTACATTACGGTCTCGCCCGCGACCACAGCTCGTGCGCCGGCGATTGATCGCGTCGAGCCAAGAGCTCCGACACCCGACGAGGTTGCTTCAATCCTCAAGACTGCGTCGGATGACCTCGATTTTCATGCGTTCTTGATTGTGGCGACGAACACTGGAGCGCGTCGAGGTGAGGTGTGTGCGTTGCGCTGGTGTGATGTCGATTTGGAGCGTCGAGTGGTAACGATTTCGCGATCTGTCGCGAAGGGCGCCGGTGGCGGGGCGACAGTGCGCCAGACCAAGACGGGGGTTGTAGGCCAGGCCGCCGTTAGCGACCAGGTCGTTGCCGTGCTCAAGGCCACCCTTGTGCGTCGAACTGATGCTGCGGCGGCCGCTGGCGTGGAGTTGTGCCCCGCCGCCTACATTTGGTCTCAGGATATTCGTGGCACGCGCCCGGTGTACCCCGACACCATGACCGCACGGTTTGGCCGCGTGCGCGACGATCTTGGTCTTGGACACGTGCAGCTTCGTCATCTTCGGCACTACGCGGCCACGCAGTTGCTGTCTGCAGGGGTCGACGTTCGCACGGTCGCTGGGCGACTTCGTCACGCTCGTCCGGCGATGACCCTAGATAGATACGCAGCCTGGGTCCCTGCGAGGGACCGCGAAGCAGCAGATCTGCTCGATAATTTGGGACGGTGAGCCCAGTTGTCCGTCTCGTGCGGGCTGGATATATTTGGAGCGGAGTGCCGGTGATGACCATTGCGACAAACCGATACCAAGGAAGAAGCCGCTTGGTGTACATATTGCTAGGGAGCACGTTGGGCTCAGTTCTGTTCCCAGTTGTAAGGTCGGTCTTAGCGTCGAACGCATCTCCAATCGCTAAGTGGGCTACAACGGGCATCGCTGGAGCGTTGGTTCTTGCTGCTGGTATTTCGGTGCATGTTCATTCACGGCGAAGTCAAAACGAACAGGC
>JAADHX010000075.1:2872-13275 GCA_013151655.1 Actinomycetota bacterium | reverse complement strand
GCGAGCTCGCCACCGACCTCGGCTATGGCGATGCTCTTCTGACCCAAGCCATGTACATCTATAAACAACCAGGCATTGGCGGCGAGGTGGTGCTTCACAACGATCACGCCTTCCTGTGGACCGAACCGATGCGCACCCTCGGATTCTGGGTTGCTCTAGAAGACGCCACCCTCGACAACGGATGTCTGTGGGCCGAACCTGGTGGTCATCGCACCCACGCCCAGAACAGTCGGTTTCGGCGAACGAGCGACAACAGCACGAAACTCGAGCAGTGGGGCCCACAACCAGTAGCCGAAAACTTGGTGCCGGTCGAGGTTCCAACGGGCAGCGTTGTTGTTCTAGATGGCATGCTGCCCCACCGAAGCGACACGAATCGGAGTGCAAAAAGTCGCCACGCATTCACGCTCCACGTCGTCGATCCGAGCGCCAACTGGCCAGACGACAACTGGCTCACTAGGCCAGCCGATCTTCCGTTCCGCGGGTTCTAACGCCCGGCCCGCTCGAACAGTTCGGCCCTGGCCGTGTTGGCAGCCGCGACGACAGCGCGCTGGTCGGCCCTAACAAGTTCACCGTCGGCCACAACAAGACGCCCATCGACCCAGACCCGATCGACAAGATCAGGGCCAGACATGGCGACAAGCGCGGCCGGATCGGCGAACGGTGCAGCGACAGCGCGGTCGGTTCGATGGGCCACCAGATCGGCTCGAAGTCCCACTTCGATGGCTCCGGTAACTCCGCCAAGACCCAAGGCTTCGGCATTGACGACCGTCGCCATCTCCATGGCCACCGCTATCGGCAACGCATCGGCATCTTCGGTCAGCACCGCCTGCAACGCCGACGCGGCCCGAACCTCAGCACCCAGATCACGTCGCTGCATGGGTACTGCGTCGGTGCCGAGACCGACGTTTCCTCCCGCAGCTCGCAACTCAGCGGCCCGCAACGTTCGACCAAGGTGAGCGTGAACGGTAGGGCAGTAGATGGCGGCGACCGTGTCTGCCGCGGCTAGTAGAGCCAGCCCCTCAGCAGAGGCATACATACAGTGAGCAGCGACGACTCGGCGCTCGAAGAGGCCTAGATCGTGGAGCCGTTCGACTGGACCAACCCCACTTCGCTCCATCAGAGTTGCGATCTCGCGCTCGGACTGGGCCACGTGCAGATGGACGGGGACGTCGAGGCGTTCGGCCTCAGCGATGATCTCGCGCATGACCTCGTCGCCCACAGTGTCGAGTGCGTGAGGCGCAAGCACCGGATGGACGAGATCGAGCCCACCCAAACGCTCGGCGACAGCCACAGCATTTGGCATCGAGTCCGGGCCGCTATGCGGGGCCTCGGTGACAACAATTGTCTCCCCGACGACCGACCGAATCCCTACTCGAGTTGTTGCGGCCACCGATGCTTCGGCGAAGAAGTAGTGGTCAGCCACACAGGTTGTGCCAGACAGCAGCGCCTCGGCCGCTGATGCCGCCGCGAACGCATCGACGAGGTCGGGCGTCAGCGATTGTTCAAGTGGCCAAAACAAGTCGTAGACGGGATGGCCCTCAATCGGGCCAAGAGCCCTAGCCCAGGAGAGGCCAAGGTGAGTGTGCGCATCGATCAGTCCCGGTGCCAGCACACCGTGAACCGTTTCGGTGCGTTCGGCCAGCGGTGCACACTCGGTCAGACCAACCCAACTGATTGC
Organism: Actinomycetota bacterium; assembly: GCA_013151655.1. Classification (GTDB taxonomy): domain Bacteria; phylum Actinomycetota; class Acidimicrobiia; order Acidimicrobiales; family Poriferisodalaceae; genus JAADHX01. The sequence continues at coordinate 11,597 of JAADHX010000075.1, read as the reverse complement.
GCCGTTGGTGACCACGACAGAACCGTCTGCGATCGGTCCGTCGGCCGCGAGCACCCAGTCGGCATCGACCCGAAAGTCGGTCACGATGCGTAGGCCGGCCTGATGACCTCGTCGACCAGTCGTCGTCGCTCCGACCACTGGCCAAATGATGACTCCACGCCGGCAACGGCGAGTTCGCACAGCTCTTGACGGGTGAGGTCGAACGTGGTCGCCAGCTTGTGCGTCTCGCTCGACACCGACACGCCGCTCATTAGCCGGTTGTCGGTGTTGATCGTGACCACAAACCCGTGCCGGTGAAACCGAACAAGCGGATGTTCTTCGAACGACCGAACCGCCCCGACTTGCACATGACAGCTTGGGGCCATTTCGAGGGGGATCTGACGTTCGAGAACATAACGAGCTAGACGACCAAGGTTCATCTCACCGTTGACGTACTCGATGTCTTCTCCGAGGCGTACGCCATGTCCGATACGTTCGGCTCCACACGAGAGAGCCTGACTGATGAGTTCGAGCCCAGGCGGCTCGCTAGCGTGAAGGGTCAGATGCAGTTGCGATCGGCGAACGAGGTCGAGCGCTTCTGGGTGATCGGTTGGTGGGAACCCAGTCTCGGGGCCAGCCAGATCGAAGGCCACAACGCGGCCATCGCGTTCAGACCAATCGACTGCCAACTTCGCCATCTCCAACGATCGATCGGCTTGGCGCATCGCGCACACGATGGTGTTGACCGTGATCGGCGAACCGGCGGCCATGGCGTCGACCATCCCGGCACGAAAGCCGTCCTGAACCGCTTCCATTATCTCGTCGAGCGCCAGACCGTTCAGCTGATGATTCTCGGGCGCGAACCGTACCTCGGCATAAACAACGCCATCGGCAGCCAGGTCCGCGGCAGCCTCGTAGGCCACCCGTTTCAGGTTCGCCTGGGTCTGCATGACAGCGACCGTGTGCTCAAACGTGGCCAGGTACTGAACGATGTCTTTGGTGTTGGCACCGCTAACGAACCAGGCGGCAAGCTCGTCGAGACCTGAAGTCGGAAGTTCGTGTCCGATGTCGCCAGCCAATTCGAGGATGGTCGCTGGTCGCAGGCCACCATCGAGGTGATCATGAAGCAGCGACTTCGGCAGTGCCGTTATCTCGGCGAGAGACACCTCAGCCATCTCGACTCAGCCTTCAAGCCAGGCGTCGAGGAAGCCTCTGAAGCGAGGCACATCGGCTCCCATAGCAACTTGCCAGCGCGGCTCGGCAAACTGAATCATCTCGACGATACGAGCCAGATCGTCGGCGGGCATGCCCGATGCTTCGATCATGGCCAACCGTCTATCTCCGACGGTCATACCCCAGGCCGGACCACCGGAGTCGTCGACCTCGAGGGGCATCGTTTGCCACTCGCAAACGTCTGGATCGACCGCGCACACGGCCGCCAACAGATCATGAACCGGTAAACCATCGCCGGGTTCGAGAGCGGCGAACTCCCACGATGCTTGCCAGACCTCGTGCAAGGCATCGCTACCGACTAGCGACGAGCGAGCTGCCAGCGACATCTCGTGCTCGCCGACGGTGCCGATGTGAGTTGCATCGAGTGGCACAAGTTTCGGGGTTCGCCCGCTGGCGAGCGCGCCGGGTTTACCGAAGGCTTCGACCATGACGGCCGCCGCCGCAGGATCATTGCCGACATTGGCCTCGGCGACGGCAGTGAGGTTGCCGCCGCATTCGATGGCGCCGCCCATGACAACAACGTCGAACAGTTTCGAGGGTAGGTCTGGGTCAAGTTCGAGAGCCGCCGCCACTGGCGTGAAAGGGCTTACCGGAACGAGGGTAAGTTCGCCTGGCCGTTCCGATGCCAGCCGGACCAACGCCTCGGCAGCCGTCTCGGCCTCGACCCCCCGATCGGGAGCGTCGAGCACTACGCCGTTAAGACCATCGGCGCCCATGACGATGCTGGCATCGAACTTGGCTGGGCTTTTGCCCGCAGTCTCTTTGCCTGCACCCTTGAACACGGGTACATCGTCGGCGCCCGCGGCATGCAACACTGCGAGCGTGTTTGCGGTGGTCAACTCGACGCCGACGTTGCCCCAGTCGACAAGTACAGCAACGAGATCGACGCGAGGGTCAGTGGCAGCCCAAATGAGGGCCCCAGCGTCGTCGGTGCCGGTGTCGACTACCAGGACCAGTTGGGGCCTAGCTGGAACAGTTTCGCCAGATGCCATACCTAATGATCGCCGCGTCTGAACGGCGCCCCGACAGCCTGAGGCACACGCAACTTTTGAACGTTGAAGATCAGGACAAGCAACACGAGCGCGTACGGCATGGTGTTCGGTAGCCAGTCGGGCGCGGCTTCGGTGGTCAGATACCAAATCAGCACCGCTATTGCGATACCTCCACCAATGATCGCATCGACCCACTTTTCTTTACGAATCGCCCAGACCGTTACGCCGATCAAGGCCAACGTGATGACGAGCAACAAAGCGCGAGTGGCGCTGCCGTCGAAGTCGGCGAACGATAGTCCGAGCGGATAGGCGAACAGCGAGGCACCGACGATGATGCCACTCACTTTGTAGTTGCCAAAGATGAGGGCTGCTAGGGCGATGAAGCCTCGGCCCTGTGTCTGACCACCGCGGTATAGGCCGGTGAGCTCGAGAACGATAAACGCACCGGCCATTCCGGCGAGAGCGCCGGAGATCATCACCCCGATGTAGCGGTACAAGTAGATGTTGACGCCAAGACTCTCTCCCGCCGATGGGTTCTCGCCAGAAGATCGCATCCGCAGGCCGAGCGCAGTTTTCCAAATGATCCACGAGCCGATCATGGCCAGAACCAGAGCAACAATCGTGAAGTAAGCGATGTTGAACAACAGCCCGCGTAACACGCCCGCCATGTCGGAGATCCAGAACCACTCCTTGTCGTCGATCCAGCCAAGCATGTCTGGCGACTCCCAGCCCCCAATCTTGCCTCCGGCGAAGAACGGGACTGTGATGTTGCCAAGTCCATCAACGCGCGGCGACAACGTCTGTGAGCCGCCTTCGTAGTTAACGAAGACCCGTTCTGACAGGTACCGGGTGAGGCCAGGACCAAGAAGGTTGATAGCCACGCCCGACACGATGTGGTCGACACCAAAGTTGATAGTGGCGACAGCATGCAGCAGACCACCAAGCGCTCCGCCGACAGCGCCAGCAACAAGACCCCACCATGGCCCCCAGTTGAAGGCGCCCCAAGCACCACACCAGGTGCCGAGGATCATCATTCCCTCGAGACCGATGTTCACTATTCCGACTCGTTCTGAAAACAATCCGCCGAGCGCGGCGAGCAACAACGGAATCGACCAGCGCAGCATGGTGCCAGATGTGTTGGAGTCGGTTAGAAGCGATGTTCCCGACATCGATTGAACAATGGTCAGTACAAGAATACCGAGTGCAGCGACTCCCATCCATCGCAGCGGCGTCGGTATAGCTAGATAACGCTCGGACATAGTTGAGGGTGCGCTTCGGTCTAGGGTCGTCGTACTCATGGCGCTGCCTCCATCTCGGTCGAAGCTCGCTGTATCTCATCGCGTTGTCGGTACCGATTTACGACCTCATAAGCCACGACTGCTGCCAACAGAATGGTCGCCTGCATGATGACCACAATCGAAGCCGAGGCCGAACCGCTGACCTGCAAGATCGCCGAGGAGGAATCTAAGAATCCGAATAGGAGGGCTGCAAACACGATTCCACCTGCTGAGTTTCGGCCGAGGAGCGCTACTGCCAGACCACCAAACCCAAGACCTCTGACGAAACCCTGGTCATAGGAGTGAGTATCGCTCAAGATTTCTGGCATACCGATCAGGCCGGCAGCCGCTCCAGACAGGATCATCGCAATCAAAATCATCCGCCCAGGCGGCACCCCACCCGCACGCGCTGCGATCGGGTTCATACCGCTGGCTCGCAAATCGAAGCCGTACCTAGTGCGGTTGACGAACACTGAGAAACCGATGCCAACTGCCATCGCTATCAACAGCACGCCAGTGAGTTCGCGACCCTTCCCAATGTCGCGGGTGAAGATTTCGACTAACCAGTTGAGGTCGGGTAACCAACCCGACTCCGCTATTTTGGGGGTTCCGGCATTGTTGGCCGCGTTAGGGCTTCGGTCGATTACCCGTGGGAAAATGGCCGCGATGATCCCGCCGATGGCAATGAAGTTGAGCATGATCGTGGCGATCACCTCGTTGACGCCGCGATATACCTTCAGCAAGGCGGCAAGCCCTGAGAAAGCGCCGCCAACAATCATGGCTGTGGCCACGATCACCGCGACATGGAGCGGCCCTGGAAGGCTCACTTGCGAACCGACCACTGCGGCGGCAAAGGCCGCCAGCACGTACTGGCCCTCAATTCCGATATTGAACAGGTTCATCCTGAACCCAATAGCTGCGGCAATACCAGCGATATAGAGCGGCGTGGCCCGATTTAGGGTGTCGATCATCGTCTCGAGCCGGCTGCCGTTTTCGAGCAGGGTCTTGTACGTTTCGTACGAGTTGCTACCGGAGATCTCAAGAACAATCGATGAGATGACCACCGCAAACACGAATGCCATGGCTGGCGCCGCCAAGGTGACGCCTGCTCGTCGGAGTAGCGGATTCACGCAACCACCTCGTCGGAAGCTCGGGTGTCTTGAAGCGCGGCGCCCGTCATGTAGCTGCCTAACGTACGAGAGTCGATCTTGGCTGGATCGAGAGTCGCGACAAGCCGGCCATGGAACATCACGACGATACGATCCGACAGTCCGATTAATTCTTCGAGGTCGGCCGAGAACAACAAGGTGGCCAGACCTTCAGAACGAGCCTTACGGATCTCGTTCCATACATCGGCCTGGGCGCCCACATCGATGCCGCGTGTCGGGTGCGCCGCCAGCAAAACCACCGGATTGGCCAACATCTCTCGCCCGATGATCAGCTTCTGCTGATTGCCGCCAGATAGAGCCCTGGCCGAGACTTCTATGTTCGGGGTGCGGACGTCGAACTCCTCACGAATCTCCTCGGTCCGCTTTCTTGAACCGGCCCGATCGATCCAGATGCCCTTAGCGAACGGCGGCGATGTCTGGTGGCCGAGCGCGGCGTTCTCCCACAGTGGCGCATCAAGCAGCAAACCCTCTTCGTGGCGATCCTGGGGTACATAACCAAGCCCGCCCTCGCGCCGGTCGCGGACAGGAGCGTTGGTCACATCAACGCCGTTCATCATGACCGATCCTGTCGAAGGGGACTCGGTGCCGACAATTGCGTCGATTAACTCAGATTGTCCGTTGCCTTCGATTCCGGCAACACCTAGAACCTCACCCTTATGAACCTGAAATGAAACATCGGCAACGGTGGGTCGCTCGGCTTCGTCGAGCATCGTGAGGTTCGCAACTTCGAGCATTACTTCGTCGGTAACAGTCGAATCGGTGGTGTCAGGAGTGGGCAACTCAGACCCGACCATCAGCTCGGCCAGGTCTCCCGCGGTTACGTCGGCGGCATCAACTGTGGCCACTGTTTTACCTCGCCGAATGACGGTTATGCGATCAGCGATCTCGAGCACTTCTTTGAGCTTGTGGTCGATGAATATGATGGTGGCGCCGCTCTCCTTGAGACCACGGAGGTTGCGGAACAACTCCTCGACTTCTTGGGGCACAAGTACAGCAGTGGGCTCATCGAGAATGAGAATTCGGGCACCTCGATATAACACCTTGATGATTTCGACGCGTTGCCGGGCTCGAGGTCTTCGATGAGGGTGTCTGGATCGACGTCGAGGCCATAGGCCGCACCAACCTCGGTCATGTGACGCCTGGCTTCTTTGAAGTCGATCCGGCCACCCCAAGTGGTCGGTTCTGAACCGAGGATCACGTTCTCGAGAACGCTCAACTGATCAGCAAGCATGAAGTGCTGATGCACCATGCCAATCCCAGCATCGATTGCGTCGTTAGGTGAGTGGAACGCAACAGCCTGATCGTTGACGTACATCTCGCCTTCGTCGGCCGCTTGCATTCCGTAGAGGATCTTCATGAGCGTCGACTTACCGGCACCGTTTTCGCCACAGATAGCGTGGATCTCGCCTTCGGCCACGGTCAAGTTGACCCTGTCGTTGGCAATGACACCCGGGAATCGTTTCGTGATGTCTTTCAACTCGATGGCGTTGCTCACACGCGGCTTCCCCTCATGTTCTGAAAACCAGAACGAGACCGGACACTAGTCCGGTCTCGTTCGGTAATACAGATAACCGTTACGTCATTGCTTGACCACCAGGTGATCAGCAATGATCGCGGCCTACGGCTCGGTTGGGACTTCAATAACTCCCGAGATGATGTCGGCCTTAGCAGCCTCAAGCTGGTCGACGATATCGTCGATGAATCCGCCAGACGTGGAGTAGCCAACGCCGTCAACCGCAAGGTTGTAGACGGTGTTGCCTGGTCCGAATGTGCCGTTCTCGTGAGCAGTGGTGATCTCGAATACAGCAACGTCAACACGCTTCAGCATGGAGGTCAGAACAAACTCCTGGACTGCTGAGTCGACAGTGTTGTACTGGTCGGAGTCGACGCCGATACCCCACACCTTCGAACCGCTGGTACCAGTGAAATCCGCCGCGGCCTCGAAGAGACCAGCGCCTGAACCGCCAGCAGCGTGGTAGATGATGTCGGCGCCCTGGGCGAACATTGCGCCAGCAATCTCTTGGGCGCGGTCGGGCGCCACGAAGCCGTCGAAATCTGGGAACTCGGTGATGTACTGGCTGATGATTTCGATGTCGGCGTTAACCGAGCGAGCGCCAGCGGCGAAACCAGCCTCGAACTTTTCGATGAGACCAAAGCCCGAAACGCCGCCGATGAACCCTAAGGTTCCGGATTCGTTCTTTAGCGCGGCAGCAACACCAACGAGGTAAGAACCCTCGTGTTCGGCGAAGGTCAACCCGGCGATGTTCTCGCCACGTGGAACGCCACCGTTGTCGAAGTCGAGCATGGCGTCGTCGATGACGGCAAAGTTGACGTCTGGGTTCTCAGCGGCAACAGCAGCCACATCGTTGGCAAACAAGAAGCCGACTGCAACGACGAGCCCGGACACATCGGCCTGGGTCTGAAGAAGTTCGGCGCGGTTTGAGCCGTCGCTGTTGGGTTCGGCCTCGGTGTAGCTGACGCCAAGGTCGCTTTCGGCCTTGTCGATGCCAGCAGCAGCCGAGTCGTTGAACGACTGGTCGCCACGGCCACCAATGTCGAAGGTGAGTCCTACGTTGGTGTCCGATGCTGGTGCGGCAGCTTCGGTGCTTTCTGTCGCTTCGGTGCTGTCTGGCGCGTCGGCCGGAGTCGAGTCTTCGTCGCTGTCGCCGCAGGCTGCGGCAACAAGCGTGAAGGCCAACAGCAGGCCTAACAACTTCACAAGTCGCTTCATGGATCCCTCTCAATACTTGAGACTGCGGACGTTTCCGCAGTTGTTCGGGCGACATCCGTCGCCTAAGTAACGGCGAGCAGAGTGCGCGCCGTTGTGGTTTGACCAAGAAACCCTAGAGGCGATCGGCACAATTCGCTAGTAGCACTCGATTGTGTCATCGAGTTGACCTTGATCTGTTACCTGGAGCCGACCATCCCAGACGCGCTCAGGTTCGGACGCGTAGTAGGTCTTCGACCTCGGGGTTGGCGGCAATCAACACTTCAACAAGGCCAAGTTCAATCATTCCTGATTCGAAACGAGGTGCCATCGAGGTCGACAACACCGACCATGACCCGTGGCTAACCGCCCCCTGCCACGCGTCGGCCTTAACTGTGAAGTGTGGAAGCTCGCCGGCTTCGCGGTCGGGTCCCAGCACGACGGTCGTCGCAGACCCCTCGTCGAGCACCAGCAACTCGACCGCCGCCCCCGAGTGGTGGTACCAGGTCTCGGAGCTCGTCAGCCGGTGCATTTTCGATACATGGGTCCCGCCGATGCAATACAAAATGACCGAGCTGCTCGCGTCGAAGTGCGTTCTTCGGAAGAACCCGCCCTCACCAGGCAGTGGACTGAGATCGAGAGCCGACACGACCTCGCCAAGAGTCGGCGACGCTTCATCGGCGGCGGCGGCGAGGCCATGCTGCCGTATCCACGAGTGCATTGCGACCCCACTGGCCACACCGGCATTGATCGACCGGGTCGAACCAAACTGGCTAATCGAGACGACTGCATCTGCGGCCTCGCGAACCTGCTCCGACAGCCCAGGCCCCTCTTGTCCGAACACCAGCACACAGTCGCGAGGAAAATCGAAAGACTCAATGGGTACCGACCCAGGCAAGTTGTCAACACCGATCACAGACAGGCCACGAGCGCGACAATGTTCGACGAAACCGGCAACTTGAGGGTGATGAGAAACGTGCTGGTAACGGTCGGTGACCATCGCGCCGCGTCGGTTCCACTTTCGCTTGCCGACAATGTGCACCTCGGCTGCCAGGAAGGCGTTGGCATTACGCACGACGGTGCCGATGTTGAAGTCGTGCTCCCAGTTCTCGACCGCAACATGAAACGGATGCCTACGCTCGTCGAGATCGGCCACGATGGCGTCTTGGCGCCAATAGCGATACTTATCGACAACATTGCGACGATCGCCACCACGCAACAGCTCAGGATCAAACCGCTCGTCGTCTGGCCACTCCCCCACCCAAGGCCCCACCCCAACCGCTCTGTCTGATTGCGCCGACGCCACTTCGGCTCTATCCACCTGCGCCGACGCCACTTCGGCTCTGTCTGATTGCGCCGACGCCACTT
>JAADHX010000075.1:0-2839 GCA_013151655.1 Actinomycetota bacterium | reverse complement strand
CGTGCGGGTCTACGCTCTCTGCCATGGTTGAAGTACCCCGTGGATCGTTCTATCTAGGTGAAGTAGTGGGCGACGAAGGTCGCACCGGCGAGCCAGTGCTCTACGACGCAGACCATCTCACCACACACGGCGTCATTGTTGGAATGACCGGCAGCGGCAAGACCGGGCTAGGTGTCGATCTAATCGAAGAGGCTCTTCTATCTGGCGTGCCAACGATCGTGCTCGACCCCAAGGGCGACATGGGCAATCTGGCCCTCACCTTCCCCAACCTCGCGCCCGAAGACTTTCAACCATGGGTCTCTGCCGATGCCGCCGAAGCGGCAGGCAACACAGTCGCCGAGCAAGCTGCCGCGACGGCCGACCTTTGGCGCAACGGGTTAGCCGACTGGGGAATCGATCCAAGCCGAATCTCGGCTCTTCGCCAGGCGCCGGTGACCATCTACACGCCCGGTTCATCGGCGGGCTCGCCAATGAACGTGATCGGTTCGCTCCGTGCCGTGCTCCCGACGCCGCCGCCGATATCGAAACCATACGCGACGAAATCGAAGGTTTCGTGACCAGTCTCCTGACGTTGGTCGACATCAAGGCCGATCCGTTGTCGAGCCGCGAACACATCCTGTTGTCCAACATCATCGAGGACTCATGGGCCGACGGGCGCGACCTCGACCTCGCCGGGCTCGTCGGCCAAGTCCTATCTCCGCCCATGCGCAAACTCGGCGTGTTCGAGATAGACCAGTTCTTCCCACCAGACGACCGCATGAAGCTGGCCATGCGACTAAACGGAGTGATCGCGTCGCCGTCATTTGCAGCGTGGACCGAAGGTCCGCCTATCGACATCGACGCCATCACCCGCACCGACGATGGCCGTCCCCGCTGCGCCGTAATCACCCTCTCGCACCTGTCGGACGAGGAACGGCAGTTTGTCGTGACTCTCATCTTGTCGAAGCTGATCACCTGGATGCGCGCTCAGTCCGGCAGCGGCGACCTGCGCCTCTTGCTCTACATGGACGAAGTGTTCGGGTTCTTGCCACCAACAGCGGAACCTCCATCGAAGCGACCACTGCTCACCTTGTTAAAGCAGGCCCGAGCCTTTGGCGTTGGTGTTGTGCTCTCGACGCAAAACCCTGTCGACCTCGACTACAAAGCGTTGTCGAACACTGGTACTTGGCTCATTGGTCGGCTTCAGACCGAACGCGACAAGATGCGCCTACTCGACGGACTGACCGCAGCCAGCGGCGACGTAGATGTGAAAGAACTGACCGACACCATTAGCGGTCTGCCCAAACGAACCTTTGTCCTGCACGAAACCCGATCCAAACAACCCAAGGTGTTCAACACCCGCTGGGTTATGTCGTATCTGGCTGGCCCACTCAACCGCCAACAGATCGAACGCATCGCGGCCACTCAAGACGTTCCGACCAGCACAACCCCGGCATCGTCGGGCTCGAACGACGGCGCTGCTGTTGTTGCAACACCACCAGAACCGGCAGCCCCAGAGTTGGCCGATGACGAGACCGATGTCGTACCGGAATCGGCAAGCGGGACGCGCGTGGCCTACATCGACCCTGCCGCGCCGTGGGCTCGCGAGGCTGGAGCCGACAGCCGCAGCACACGATTCGAACCGGCCCTGGTGGCCAGGGTGAACCTGTTGTTCGACGACGAGAAGTCGGGCCTTCGCCAAACCGAGGAGTTCGAGTCGATCCTGCACCCCATCACCGCGTTCCCCGACCCCGAGAGCGCACTAGTGGTCGACTACGACGATCGCGATCTGCGTAGTGACGCGCCCGCCGAGGCCACCTATGCCATCACCGATGCACGCATCGACCTCAAGACGTACTTCTCGAAGTATGGAACTGCTCTTAAGAACCACCTACATCGAAACTTGAGCGTCGACCTGTTGGCCAACACCGACATCGGTATCTACGGACGCCCAGGCGAGACTGCCGAGCAGTTCTCACAGCGGTGTCTAAGCGTGGCCGACGACAAGGCCGACATCGACGCCGCCAAGTTGCGAGACAAGTACGACTCGAAACTCGATCGGGCCGAATTGGCGTTGGCCAAGGCCGAAGACCGCTACCGCGAAATCGAATCCGACGCTTCTGACCGCAAGCGCAACGAACTTCTGTCGGGCGCAGGCAGTCTGCTTTCGGTGTTCCTCGGCGGCCGCAAGAAGTCGCGGAGCATGGCTGGAAAACTTGGCGGTATTGGCCGTCGGCGATCGCAAAGCACCAAAGCCGGACAACGACTCCGCAGCCAGGAGAATCGTGTCGAAGATGCAGTCGAGAAGATTCGGGCACTCGAGGACGACCTCGCCGACGATCTCAACGAGATCACCGCCGAATGGGAAACCAAAGCCAAGAACATCACACTCAAAGAGATCGGCCTCGAAAAGACAGACATAGCGGTCGACGAGATCGTGCTGGCCTGGTTCCCGGTCAAATAGGTGACCGAGCGCCACTACGGAGCGAACCAAACGATCCGCACCGCAACCGCGTTCGTTGCCTTCGCCAACGGTTTCGCAATGCTGGTCAGCGTGACGACGTTCGCCGTGTTTGGCCGACCCGTTGGGTTAGTGCTGTCGCCGTTGTGGCTGTGGGGCTCGATCGAGGCAGGGCGAGCCGCCTGGTCGAACGTCGTTAGCGTTACGTTGACGCCTGAAATACTACGCATAGAGCGATCGGGTTCTACCGACACAGTCGTCCTGGACAATGTGTCTTGGTTTGGATTAACCCGGCGCGGCGCGGTCGTTGAATCGACAACTGGCCGGTTCGGTCTTTTCGATCAGGACTGGACCACCTCAGCCGCGTTAGTAAACGAACTCGAGGCCGTGTTTCGCTTG
>JAADHX010000234.1 GCA_013151655.1 Actinomycetota bacterium | reverse complement strand
GGTGGGGTGTTCAACTTTTCGAATCTTCCATTCCTGGGCAGCCTCGGCGATGTTGTCCTCGACTCACCCATCGTCGCCATATCCGCCACCTCGAGCTGAACGAAGAACCGAACCGCACCGCACCTGTAGGTTCTGCACATGCATATTCAGGTCACCACCTACTACCTGGAGATGTTCGAACGGCCTCAACCTTCCGAGGTCGAGAATCTGAGTCTCGTCCGGTCGTTGGTAATCAACCCCACACTTAGTCGTTACTTCTACGCCAACGTTGGAGTCGACTGGCTGTGGACTCACCGCCTTCGGTGGACCGAGGCCAGATGGCTTGAGGCTCTCGATCGACCTGGCGTCGAAACGTGGATCGCCTATTCGGACGGATCGCCCGCTGGTTACGTCGAACTCGATGGAACTGTCGAAGGCACAGTCGAGATCTGCTACTTCGGTCTGTTACCAGCCTTTGTCGGCAAAGGCCTTGGGCGCGCCTTCTTGGCCAAATCAGTTGATGCAGCCTGGAGCATCGACGGCGCTGACCGAGTCTGGTTGAAGACCTGCAGCCTCGACCACCCGAGGGCGCTTCAGAACTACCTCAATGTTGGGTTCGCGATCGAGCGAACGACAAACGAACCCGAATACGTTCCCGACGAACCACTCGAACCGTGGCCGGGGTCAGGGCGGGTGCCCCTAACCACAGGACACGATCACCAGCTGGCCGACTCACCACCGGACTGCGCATAGCTCAGGCGCCTGGCAGCCTCGATAACGATCGATACCGACGCGGCCTCAACACGGGCCGACGCGCCCTCGTCTGGGGTTTCTTTGTGGGTTCGGTTGACCAGAACGCCCGCTACACACCCGGCTCGAAGGCCCTGGCTGGCGCACATTGTGAACAGGGTCGCCGCTTCCATCTCGTAGTTCAGAACACCCATGGACTGCCATTCGTCCATGCTTCCACGAAAACGAGACACCACCCTTTCGGAGAAGGTGTCGTAGCGCTCCTGACCTGGGTAGAACGTGTCTGACGAAGCAGTTACGCCGATGTGCGGCTCGAATCGGAGCCCGCGGGCAGCATCCACCAGAGCCGTTGTGCAGTCGAAGTCGGCTACCGCTGGGAATTCGAGTGGTGCGAAGTGCAGGCTTGCGCCGTCGAGTCGTACCGCTGCTGTAGTGACAATCACTTCGCCAGGCTGAATGTGGGGCTGAATGGCCCCAGTGGTGCCGACTCTGAGGAAGGTCCGCACGCCAAGCTGGGCTAACTCCTCAACCGCTATTGAGGTCGATGGGCCACCAATCCCCGTCGAACATACAACCACCGGGGTGTCATCAATTCGGGCGAGCACGGAGTTGAACTCGCGAGTTGATGCCAGCGCTTCGGCGTTGCCGATGGCCTCGCCGATGCGGCCGGCTCGGGCCGGGTCACCCGGGATGATGGCAATAGTTGCGCCCGCGAGAACTTTGGTTGTGAGGCCGAGATGGAAGACGTCGCTCATGGCCTAACGGTAACCGTGTTGATGCCAGCTCGTATCAGTGAGGTCGGTCGGCGATGGTTAACGCCGTCGTTGGTGCGGTTTGATTCTTAGGCGCGGCCAGCTTGCCTCGGAGATGATCGCCGACCGCGACTGGGTCATATCGCGCCGGCCGACTGGCAGTGACGAAGCCGTCGAGGGGCTCAGCAACCACAGCGAGATCTGGGTAGTGGAAGTAAGCAATGGATCGACGCCGCGGCGCCGCTCCACCAGAAATGGGTACAACACGATGAAGCGTCGATGGCCAAACGTCGTTTGTCCAAATGGCGAGCAGATCGCCGACGTTCATCAGTAGTGAGCCTGGCGTTGGCACGACGTCGATCCACCTGCCATTGGCATCGATGATCTGTAGGCCCGCTACGGAATCGGCGTGCAGCACGGTGAACGTGGTGTAGTCGCTATGCGCGCCCATCCGTTGCTGATCGGGTTCCGTTTCTTCGGAGCCGTCTGGTCCGGGGCGGTAGTCGATGCAGGCCATCGTGTCTGGGCCAAGTCGGGATCGATCAGCCAGATCGGCGATACCGATGCAGCTGCCGACAATGTCGTCGATCTCGCTGGAAATTCGCGCCATTTCTGCTAGGTAGGCAATGGCGGCAGGGCGAAATGACGGCACGGTGTCGTCGGGCCATGGGGTCTGGCGGATGAGTTCGATGCCCTCGGTGACCCGGTCGTCGGGTCCGCTGTTGAAGCTCTCGAACAAGTCGGGTGGTGTCGAATCACCAAGGCTGAAGGCGAGTGCTTCGCTGCCCTTCGATCTAAAACCACGATTGGCCAGTGGGTCGGGTTCGACGTAGGTCATCTTCGCGGCGCCGGACAGATCGAAGAACGAATCACATGCAGAGCGAAGCCCCGACAGTGCAACGGGATCGAGCCCGTGCCCTATTAGTTCGACGAAACCCAGCTGCCGAAGGGCGCGGTCGAAGTCGGTCCCGGCTGTTTCGGCGCGTAGGTCGACGACAGGAATCACCGCCCCGACTCTACGCGGCGCCACCACGTCAGCACGACCACCTCGCGGTCGCCGCAGCCCTCTCGAACCTGTGCCTAGAACTGCGGTGTCGACCGCGATTTTGGGCACAGGTTCGGGGGTTTGAAGTCCTTGGCGGGTCTAGAGAGCGGCGGCGAAGCCCTTGTCGAGGTCATCGATGATGTCGTCGATCGTCTCAAGCCCGACAGATAGCCGGACGAGCCCTGGAAGTACGCCGGTGGTCTCCTGTTCGGCCTCGCTCAGCTGGCTATGAGTCGTCGATGCAGGGTGAATGATCAGGCTGCGAACGTCGCCGATGTTGGCAACGTGGCTATGTAGTTCGACGCCGTTGACGAAGTTCTCGCCCTTCTCTTTGCCTCCTTTGATCACAAACGCCGGCACCGAGCAAAATCCTCGCCCTTCGCTGTACTTGTTCATGCGATCGTGCCAAGGGCTGGATTCCAGGCCGCCGAACTGCACCGATTCGACTTGGTCGTGTTGATCGAGATACTCGGCAACGACCTGGGCATTCTGGCAATGCCGCTCCATGCGCAAACTGAGAGTCTCAAGACCTTGCAAGAAGTTGAACGAGTTCGTCGGCGACACTGCCGCCCCAAGGTCGCGTAACAGTTGGACTCGCGCCTTGATGATGAACGCGCCGTGGCCAAGTGCTGGCCAATAGGCCATACCGTGATAGCTGGGATCGGGCTCGGTCAAGTTCGGGAAGCGGTCATTGGCGCCGAAATCGAAGCTGCCGCCGTCGACGATCACACCGCCGATCGAAGTACCGTGACCACCGATGAACTTCGTCATCGAATGCACCACAATGTCGGCTCCCCACTTGAGGGGGTTGATGAGATACGGCGACGGCACCGTGTTATCTAGCACCAGCGGAACACCGATGTCGTGGGCTACGGCCGCGACACCCTCGATATCGAAACAACTGTTCTTGGGGTTGCTTACGGTCTCGCCATAGAAGAGCTTCGTGTTCGGTTTGGCTGCGTTCCGCCAAGCATCGAGATCATCTTCGTCCTCGATGAAGGTCACCTCGATGCCCATCTTTGGCAGCGTGTAGTGCAACAGGTTGTAGGTGCCGCCGTACAGAGCCGAAGCTGCTACAAGATGGTCTCCGCTCTCGGCAAGGTTAAGGATGGTCAAGACCTCGGCGGCTTGCCCTGAGGCCACCGCGAGTGCGCCCGGAATTCCGACCGCGGTTTCGGTTCCACCTTCGAGGGCCGACAGGCGAGCCTCAAGTACACCCTGTGTCGGGTTCATTATCCGGGTATAGATGTTGCCCATCTCAGACAGCGCGAACAGATTCGCGGCGTGTTCGGTGTCTCGAAACACAAAACTGGTCGTCTGGTAGATCGGCACGGCGCGAGCGCCGGTTTCCGAATCGGGCGTTTGCCCTGCGTGTATCTGACGGGTTTCGAATCCCTGTGTCATGGTTGCTCCACGTGTCTAGTTATAAGGAAGCGCTATTCTTGACTAATCAGGTCGGGTTTGCAACCGACTAGCAATTCGAGGTGGAGATCGTCACTGCCGCACACCAAAACCATCGAACCTGTGCCTAGAAACGCGGTTGGGACCGCGCTTTTAGGCACAGCTTCGTACAGAAAAACTTGGCGGAGGGGGATTCGAACCCGGTCCCGTCAGCACACTCAACATGACACCATTCGAATCTGCCGGAGGGCGAACGAGCAGCGATCAGTCGCCGCGCAAGGCAGCCTCGCGGCCGATATCTGTCACGTTGAAGAGTTCAAGCTGGTCGAGGCGATATGAGTCTGCCAAGCCGGTGAGCCTGCCTTGTTCGTCGACAGACGCGAGCGCCCGTGTAGAGAAGACTCGATAGCCATCGAGCTCGCTACTGAACACGATTGGAACAAGGAATTCGTCGCCGACCCTATCGAGAAAATCGATTCCGTTGATGTGGACCTCAGTCTTGCGTTCATGATCCCTGGAGTCGACCTCGTAAGCAAGCCATTCGACGGTTACCTGCTTGGCACCGCCGATAGATCCTGATTCTACTGAGATCACTTCAAACACGAGCGCAACAAACTCGTTGGCGAAACCTTCGGTGGCCTCCCCCTCGAGGCCGTCGGTATAGCGAACGTGATCTCCGGCAGCAACGAGCCGGCCGTGTATGACGGCGTCGGTGCCTGCCGCGAGCTCCTCGACCGAATCGATTGGACCCTCGAATGCCTCAAGGTTGCTTACCGGAATTCCGTTACTGCAAGCTGTGGCAACGATGCCCATGGTGATGAGCAGAGCTACGAGCTTGCCTGACAATGTCCTGCTATCAGTGCTGGGCATTGATCTTGCCAATCGTGTACTCATCGATGGCGCCTGTACCACCGTCGTCTATGCAATTGTTACCCGCCGTGCCGTGGCTGAACCCAATACCGTGGGCCACCTCGCGGCAAGCAGTGTTCCATCTATCTGCATGACAAGTTTGCCATTGCCCTTGCGAATGCCGTAACTAGATCCTATCTTCAAGGAAATGGTGGTCACACACAGTGCTCGAATCTCGCTCGCTACACCACTTATCGTGGTTGTTCTTTCGGTCCTCGGCTGGTTGTTTCTAGCTCTTCCCAGCGGCGCCGAAGAGGTACCCACCGGATCGGTCCGCTTCGAAATAGTCGATGCGGTAACGGGCGAACCCCTTGAGGCCAGCGTTGAGAATGACATGGGTCTGCTATTGGCTTCCGGCGCTGACCCATACCTCCTCACCGACGTTGCAGTAGGAGAACGCACTTACTACGTCAGCTTTGGTAGATACGGCAATACACCCGGACGGGTTGGACACCCGGGTAGCACTGTTCTTGCCGAGGTGTTCGAGGACCAGGAGACGTTTGTTCGGGTAGAGATGCTGCCGCCTGGAACAGTGCGGTTCAAGGCCGTTACTGAAGTGACAGGCGAGCGCTTAACTCACGTCAACGCCTGGGCCTATACGCGCCTGATTGGCCAAATCGGAGATCCCCTAGTCGCAGTCGAGGGATGGTTCGAGATTGATGTGTTCCCGGCTCCAGTTGAAAGCGTGATGGTCATATTCGACCAGTCAAGCTTTCAGCTATATGACTTGCCCGTCGTAGAGTCCGGCGAGGTCGTGAGCATGCTGGAGCCGCTCATGGTTCCCGATGTTCCGAGCGTTCGGGGTGTTGTTCTCGATCCCGATGGCAATCCAGTCGAGGGAGCGCTGGTGGTTGCCCCCCTATCTTCGGGGGTCCCCGACGTTGACGAGGAGGCGTGGGTACTCACTGACGCCGATGGAGCGTTCTATCTGTCGGGGCCGCGAATCCGAACAAGGGTGCTCGCTTATCCACCTGCGAATCGTCCGGGACTTGCCGTGGGTGGTCCCGAGCCGGGGGGTCTACGAGGTCTCGAGTGGGCTAGCGGCGAGCGTCACCCGACAATCGAGATAGAGCTGCCAGCGGGCCGCTGGATACCGGCCACGCTCAACCGTGTCG
Organism: Actinomycetota bacterium; assembly: GCA_013151655.1. Classification (GTDB taxonomy): domain Bacteria; phylum Actinomycetota; class Acidimicrobiia; order Acidimicrobiales; family Poriferisodalaceae; genus JAADHX01. Next base: position 1,481 of record JAADHX010000234.1, on the reverse strand, counting down.
AGCCAACCGAAGCCGAACCAGTTTCGTTCTTTGTATACGGCGAACCAGGATAGGGTGCGGGTACGAATCTGCTGCAACAGCCCGGGCGGGTCATCGGCGACTGGACCGGTCTGGACTACGAGATTCAGTCGTTGGGGCGAATCTTCATTTTTGATACACACCGATCTCTCGCCCCCAACTCGGGTGACCATCCCAGCCTCGCTCCATATGGCGGTTCGCCAGTAACGTGCACATTGGAATTCGACTGCTCTGTGCGCCGCACCAGAGGTCCGTGGGGCGATCAACTTATCGTCACCGGTCCGCTCGGCTCGACCTTGGAGCTCTTCTTTGGGCCAGGCGGGGATGGACTGATCATGGATCCGCCGTTGCTCTTTGGGTCCGGCTTCAACCCCGGGCTGCAACAGGTTGACGTTTCGCCACTTGATGGATGTCCGGCCCCGTTCGAAGTACGGGACACGGCTGGAGACATCTTCCCCCACTTCTTCATGATCACTACCCCGCAGGATCTTCCAGGAACTGTGTCCTTCCAATCTGACTACGGCAGGTACCTGGTCGAGTTCACCGTCGGCGACGACAAGGGCGTGATGTCTTACCTGAAGCTCCCGGGACCCGGCTTTGCCCTTGACGCAAAGATTGGCGGTGCGCTTCCGGCGGTGTGTACACCTGTGACGACCACTACAACGACGTCTACGTCGACGACCTCCACCACCCAACCGACTACGACCTCAACTCCGGCGACGGGGTCTACAACAACGACCACTACAACGACGTCTTCGACCACAACCCTGGCTCCTTCACCGGGGTCGACCACGACTTCGACAACGTCGACGTCAACGGCTGCGGTTCCTGTCACTGTGGCCGCGACGACCTCCACGAGCTCGGTTCCAACGACGTCGGCCCCTGTTCCCGTAGTCGCAGATCCACCTGAGGGGTATGTGGTGTCGACTTCTCGTGGTTCTGTTTATGCGTTTGGTGAGTTGGATAGTGTTGGTGATGCTGCGGCGGTTGAGGTTGTGGCGATTGTTTTGCATCCATCAGGCGATGGCTATTGGATTCTCGAGGCGTCTGGCAACATTCACTCCTTCGGTGATGCCTTAGATTTCGGCCGGTTGTCCCAGGCCGATTTCGGTGCGGGTGAGCGTGCCGCCACGATGGCTGCGACTCCGTCGGGCAATGGCTATTGGTTGATTACGAATTTGGGTCGGGTGTTCGGGTTTGGTGATGCTGTGCATCACGGCGATCTAGCTGCATTCACCCTGGCTGGTGACGTGATTGCTGTTGCGGGCACGCCGGCCGGCAACGGTTATTACCTCGTCGGGGCCGATGGCGGAATCTTCTCGTTTGGTGATGCTGCGTTTGCTGGGTCGATTCCTCAGGTCCTGCCTGGTGTTGTTCTCAACGCGCCGATTGTTGGTTTGACTCCAGACCCGGATGGGGTCGGGTACTGGCTGGTCGCGGCTGATGGGGGTGTGTTCGGCTTT
>JAADHX010000010.1 GCA_013151655.1 Actinomycetota bacterium | reverse complement strand
CCACCACCGGTCGGCGGATCTAGGCATCATGGCGGTCCACATTGACCTGAGCCATTCGATCGTCGACGCCATGACCACCTATCCAGGCCTCCCAGGTCCCGTGATAGGAACACACCTGAGTCGCGATGCCGCCGAAACCGTCTACGGCCCCGGTGTGACCTTTCACATTGGCATGATCGAGATCTGCACCAATACCGGCACATACCTCGATGTTCCGTTCCATCGATTCGCGGCCGGCCACGACCTCACGGCGCTCGACTTGAACCGCGTCGCTGCTGTCCCGGCTGTGTGTCTCGACCGCCGAGGCGAACGCTCGATAGATCTCGACCCGAGCGAACTCTCCGGTGTGTCAGGACATGCGGTGCTTATTCGCACCGGTCACTCTCGATACTTCGGACAACCTGAATACGGACAGGAGCACCCCTTTCTCACCGCCGCCTCCGCCGAGGCTCTTGTGGCTGCCGGGGTGGCGTGCGTGGGGATCGACTCGCTCAATATCGACGGCACCGACGATCTCGAACGCCCGGTGCACACAGCGCTGCTCGGGGCCGACATCCCGATCATCGAACACCTCACTGGCCTCGCTCCGCTGCCCAAAGAAGGGTTCACTTTCACAGCGGTGCCGCCCAAAATCGCAGGCGCCGGTACGTTTACCGTCCGCGCCTACGCCACGATCCCATAGCGGCCAGCGTCGTCGGTGCATGATGCTGATGGAGCAGGTTTGTTGTGTGAGGTGGACGATGACAAAATGGGCAGATGACTGTGCTTCATTTGTCGATCACGCTCGATTGTGCCGACTTGGAGCTCGTGGGGAGTTTCTGGTCGGAGGCGCTGGATTTCAAAGATGTCGAGCGTGAGGGTGACTGGATGATGCTCCGCGCGTTGTCGCCGCGTTCGGGACCGCGCGGATTCACTCTGCAAAAGGTGCCCGAGCCCAAGCAGGTGAAGAACAGGATGCACTTTGACGTGGTGGTCGATGATGTCGAGGTTGAGGTCGAACGCTTGGGGTCCCTCGGTGCGTCAGTTCTCGCTCGAGAAGCGGAACCGACAACAGAAGAAACAGTGGTCATGGCGGATCCGGAGGGAAACGAGTTCTGTGTAATCAGGGTTCGAGCCGAGGACTGATGTCTCGGCTGTTGGGTGTTTCTTTGGCCTCTGCTAGCCACGTCAAATGCTCTGACCCTGCTTGAGACAGTTGGACGCTCCGACATAGGCGTCGCCGTTGGCATCTATCTACTCGATCCCGAGGCTATTCAGTCCAGAGGTGGCCTATCCAAGTCGAGACCGAAAGCCACACCGGCCGACGGTCTGATCGCCCGTAAACTTGCTAGAAGCCTCAGGCCGCGATCGAACTGGAGAACTGGCAGTGATCGGACAGCAATTGACGCACCAGCAACTCACTGATCGAGACGACTCGGTGTTGATCGTCGTCGACGTGCAGCAGTCGTTCGTGGACAAACTCCCAGAGGACGCAGCGAGCCTGTTGCTGAACCGGATTCGATGGACGGTCCAGATGGCTGACCGCCTCGACATCCCGATCGTGGTCACAGCCGAATGCATCGAAAGCGTCGGGAACACGGTTCCCTCGGTTGCAGAAGTGTTCCCCGATGGCACGATCGAACACAACAAGATGACCTTCGGGCTCGGTGGCGAGCCGCTCATTCTCGACGCGGTCGAATCGACCGGCCGCCGGACGGCGGTACTCATCGGGTTCGAGACCGACATCTGTGTGATGCAGTCGGCGCTCGGGCTGCTGCAACAGGGGTTTCGGGTTGTTGTACTCGCCGACGCGACTGGATCGCCCGGTGAGTCTCACGCGGCAGGGATCTTGCGCATGCGCGATGCAGGCGTTGTCATCTCGACCGTCAAGGGCACCTTCTATGAGTGGGTCCGCAGCCTGCACTTCGCGGACGATCACCTCGACCCGGGGATCTGGACGGGCGATCGCCCAGACGGCATCTTGCTCTGACAACACGCGAGTGGAATCGCGAAACCTATTGCGTCGTACGCACCCATATCTCTTCGTCGTCGTTGTCTACTAACTCGGACCGGCCGTCATCCGTCGTTCAAGCGCAATTCGACGCGCAGTTTCTTCGTCAGACCTTCGGCGACGAGCCGATGGGAGTCTTCGAGATGTTCGCAAAGTGCCTCGTCGTCGAGGCCAGGCAACTTGTAGTGCTGCACCCAGGTAAACCCTCGTGAAGCCAGGTACGGCGCTGGTCGAAGGCCCGGCGTACGCACGAGGAATTCGTAGTCGGTCCGCGAAGTCTTGAACGTGACTCCGAGCACCGAACCGTCATCCCAACCGCCGATAGCGAAGACCTTGCCGCCAACTTTCCACACGTCGGCGTCGCCCCACTGAACGACATGAGTGGTGGACCGTAGTGCTCCACAGAACTCGTTGTACTTGTCACGATCCATTGTCGGTCCGGGTCATAGTCGCATGATATCTATGCGCTCGGGTGGGACTTGCCTTCGAACCAGCGCTCGAACCAGTTCAGTAGCCGAGCAGAGAAATCGATCTGGGCTGGAAACGAACGATCGACAAGATCCTCGGCGGGAACTTCATGAGGGTGGCTCAGACCGTCTGGCGTTCCTAGTCCGAAGCACCTACCCGCAGCATCCGGCGGCAGCGGAGTTGGGTTGGTGCATGGCTTCGAGGGTTGGGACAGGTTGGGCGAGCCAGTTCGACATTGTCTGGGTAACGAAGTCGGGTTGGTCGTGGTGTGGCCAGTGCCCGGCGTTGGGAATTGTGATGAGTGTCCACGTGTGGGCGACGTGTTTCCAGGTGCTGTTGAGGCTGTCGGCAAGAAGTACGGGATCGTCCAGCCCGTGGAACTGCAGCACTGGAACGTCGATGACAGCTGGCTGGGCCGTGCGGGCCTCGCCTGGTGGGTTCTGGCGGTAGTAGTTCATCATCGCTTCGAAGTCGGATCGTTCGAACGCCTCGACGTAGCGGTCGCGACTGGCGTCGTCGCGGCCGAGAAAGTTGGCTAACACTGTTGGGTCGAGGGTGTTCTCCGAGCCCTGCTTGCGATAGTCGCCTGCGTACGCGAATGCCGCCCGTTGGACGTTTCCGGGTCGCTCCATTTCCGCTGCCATCGCGGCTGGATGGGGAACGTTGACGATGATCAGGCGCTCGGTAAGTTCGGGTCTGGTTTGGGCGAAGGCCCAGGCGGTGGCTCCACCCCAATCGTGGCCGACGATCACGGCGGAGTCGTGTTGTTCGTTGTCAATGACCGCGGCGACATCGTTGACGATGTGTTGGATCGCGTAGTTCTCCGTTCCTTTGGGTGCGTCGCTGAGGTTGAATCCTCTGAGGTCGATCGCCGCGATCGAGTGGGTTGCCAGCAGCCCTTCGATCTGGTTGCGCCACGTGTACCAGAAGTCAGGAAAGCCGTGAACGAAGACGATCAGCGGGCCCGAACCTCCGGCCATGTAATGGATCTTGACGCCGTCGTTGTCGGCGTATCGGTCGGTGAGTTCGAGGAGATCGGTCACTGGTGGGAGCCTTTCAGAAGGTGATGTTCGTCGATGGGGGAGTCCGTGTTTGGCCGCAGGCCCAGCAGGACTCTGACCATAAGAACAAGGAACGGCAACTCGATCACTGGCCCGATGACAACCGTCAGGGCGACCAACGGGCTTGCGAATGCCGTCGCGGCGATCGCCAGCGAAGCCTCGGAGTTTCGAGACGTTGTTGTGAAGGCCAGCAGAGCGGTCTGGTCGAATGGCAGGCCAGCGGCCCGGCCAGTTGCAAGGGCGAAGCCAAAGGCAACGACAAAGAAGGCGACCATTGGGGGGAGCAGGGTGAGTACCACGCGAGGGTTATCGAAGATCAGGTCGGCCTGCGACGCGAACATCGCCACAATCACCAACACAAGACACACGGTCTTGAGTTGCGCCTTACCGATTGTGCTCCGAACGTCGTCTAGGTTCACATTGCCCCGCGCTGCAATGTGGCGGGTTGCGGCTGCTGCGGCTGCCGGCAACACAAGAAACAGGCCGACGCTTGCGACGATGCTGCCCAAGTCGACGCCGGAAGACTCGCCCGCAAACAGCAACAGATAGAACGGAAGCAAGAGGACCTGGAGTACGAGGTTGATACCGAGCAGGCTGAGCCCCAGCCCGATGTCGCCGCCGGCGAGTTCGGTGAAGATCAGGTACCAGCCAATGCATGGCGTGACCAGAAACAGGATTAGCCCAACCCGCAGTTCAGGATGGTCTTGGAGGAAGACGGACCCGAGCCCCCAGGCCAGCAGCGGGTTTACGACGAAGTTGATGAGCACCGCGATTGCCAGGAACCGTCGTTGCGTGAACGCGCTGGCGATCCGGTCGAGGTCCACCCCCAACATCACCAGATAGATCAGCACGAACACGCCCACCGATACCAAGGGCGACAGTGAGTTGGCAAATCCGGGGGCGGTCTTGGCCAAACCAAGCCCCGCTGCGATCGAGGCGATCAACAGCAACGGCTGGTACCGGTCCATCCGTCCGAGGGTGGCGGGGGCTTTGGTTGCGGAGCCGACGTCGGTCACGAACCAACCGCACCAGCTTTGCTGGACTCAATTGGTCGGCCGCGCGTGGTCCGCTCATCGACACCTCCGCAGGGCAGGAGTTCGTCCAGTGGGGCCTCGCGTTGCGGGGCGGCGCCGAATTCTTCGGTATCGGCCACGACGGTGTACAGCTCCCACGGGATGCCGTCGTTGTCGCGAGCCCACGCCTTTTCCTGGGTGGCGAAGCAGCACGTATGGGCATCGTCAATCACCACGGGCAAGCCGAGCGAGGCCACGCGCTCGGTTTCGGCGACGACGGCCTCACCCGAGTCGTACTCGATCCCGACGTGATTGATCGAACCCGGTTCGCCGTCCTCGATCACAACCAGCTTCAGGGGTGGATCTTCGATGGCGAAGTTGGCGTACCCAGCCCGATGTTTGGCCGGGCCCACACCGAATAACTTCGTGTAGAATTCGACGGCAGCGTCAACATCTTTGACGTTGAGTGAGAGTTGGAATCTGGACATGGTGCCTCCTGAGAGCAGTAGTTCAATTAATACACTACGTTATGTAATGATATAGAACGATGTCAACCCCTTCAATGGAAATCATCCCTCGCTCGCTCGCAGAGCGGCCCCTGATCGCCGTGCCAGAGGTCGACCAACTGTCAGCGCTCTTTCGCGTACTCGCCAGCGACACCAGGCTTCGCATACTTCATACGATCGCGCGCTCCGGCGAAGCAGCCGTCGGTGATATCGCCGCCGAGGTCAACGCGAGTACCCAGACTGTCTCGAATCATCTGCAACGTATGGCGGATCAAAAGATTGTCGCCACTCGACGCGACGGAAACCGTATTTTCTACCGGCTTATCGACCCGTGTGTCGGTGGCCTGCTCGAGCTTGGTCTTTGCCTGCTCGGCCACGACCCAAACAGCGCCACCTAGCCGCTAGGCCTGACCGTCCGACGTTTCGGCCCACGACGAAACGTCGCGTGGTTAGTGTGCCCTAATGGAACCAATGGCCGAAGCTGCTGCATTCAACTCGACTTTGGCAGAGGTCGACGCCGACCAACTAACAGCGTGTTCTGGATGGCGAGCCCACGAGCTTGTTGCGCATTTGGCGGCGGGTTCTGCCGCAATTGTTCAGAACGTGCAGGCGTTCAATGCGGGCGGCATCGACAACGTTCCGCCGACGGCCGGCCTCGACGAGCGCGAGTTGCCATATCGAGAAATGGCCTTCGATGCTCTCTGCGCTCGACTTGGCGAGAGCCACGAAGAGATGATGTCGGCGATCGGTGTGGCCCTCTCGGCCGACCCCGCAGCCATCACACCTTGGGCGGGTCGTCAGATGCCTATCGGCGCTTTCGTCACCCATGCACGCAGCGAGTATGCGCTACACAGGTGGGATCTAGTCGGCGACGACGAGACTGGCAACGAGTTGCTGGCGCAACCCGAGCTGACCGATCACGCCGTCCAGGCTCTTGGCGAGGTTCTGACCGGTAGGGGCGTTGCCGGTGGCGCCGAAGGCGCTGTTCGTCTCTCGTGCGAGGGCCGCCCGGATATCTCCGTTGGCGTTGGTGGTGTCGTTTATGCCGAGCCGAACAGCGACGACGACGCGGTCGCCGGAGACGCGGCTGCGAGACTTCTCCTCCTTTGGGGCAGATCACCAAACCAGCCTGGTCGGCTCAGGGCTCCTGGTGGTCTAGCGCAGCTGGTCGCACTAAAGAACTTGCTTGCGGGCTACTGACGTCGCCTGCCACCGCGACGAGCCCTGTTAGCGCGTCGCTTCAGCCTCGGGTTGGAAGTGATCGTGGTCGCAGAGGTTGGCGGCGATTGTGGTCAGTGCGTCGGCGAGGGCGACCGTTTGGTCTCGGCTGAGGTGATCGAAAATAAGACGTTGGACGTCTTCGACGTGACCTGGGGCAACGTTGTCGAGGCGTCGTTTACCGGCCTTGGTTAGTGTGGCGTTCTTGGCCCTGCGGTCTTGGGCGTCTTCGGTGATCTCGATGTCGCCTCGGCTGACCAGGTTTCGAAGCCTGTGCGTGAGTCGGCTCTGGGACGTATTGGCGAGGTCGGCGAGGTCGGTGAGGCGGAGGGTCATGTCTGGTTCCTCTGCCAGGGCGACAAGTATTCCGTACTGCACCCCCAAGAGATCATTCGCCTTGAATGTGCGCTCGAGTTCGGGCATCGCTCTCAAGAAGATGACTAGCAGGCCCTGCCAGGCCTGCTGCTGGGTGGCGTCGAGCCAACGATGTTCGGTCACGCGAGGAGTGTAAGTGGTTGACACTTCAAGTAAGAACGAATAACTTGATGCTTCAACCAAAATACTTGAAGCGACAACTGTTCGAAGTGTCGGAACAGGAGAATCGAAATGACCAAACAGCGCTGGGTCTTTGAGCCCGGACACACCTCAGCCCAGTTCAGCGTTCGCCACATGATGATCACCAACGTGCGCGGCCACTTCAAGGACATCGAGGGCTTTATTGAGATCGACCCAGATAACCCCACCGACGTGACCGTCGAAGCAACGATGAAAACGGCCGACTTATGGAGTGGCGACACATTTCGCGACGAGCATCTCCGCGCTGGCGACTTCTTCGACGTCGAGAACCATCCAGAGATAACTTTCAAGGGCGACCAAGTCTCGTATCTCGGTCAGAACGACCTCACGCTCGGCGGCGACCTCACGATTCGCGGGATCACCAAGCCGGTCACTCTCGACGTCCAGGATCTGGGCCGCTGGGACACGCCCTTCTGGGAAGATGGCCAGGACAAAGGCCCGATCACGCGCGCCGGTTTCAGCGCCACCACTCGTGTGAACCGACACGACTTCGGTGTCAGCTGGAACGGCACACTCGACAAAGGCGGAGTCGTCGTCAGCGACACCGTCGTCATCACGCTTGACGTCGAGGCCCTCAACACTCCCGCCCAATGAATCATGAGTAGCAACCCAACGACAACTCAGGACACAGAACGTGGCTTGTTAGCAACCGCAGGAATGGTGATCTTGGTTGCTTTGGTGGTGGTCACGGTCGTGTTCTTCGTTGCTTCGGCGGCGACCGACAATTTGCTGGTGACCCCGCCAGGCGGCGATGCCCCCGAAGAGGTCGTCCTGGGTACAGCGCTGTTCGCGGCCGCGGTGGGCGGGGTCGTTGGAGCGGTCTTGGCTTGGGCCACGAACCGATTCGGGCGCCGCCCCCGGAGAGTTTTCGTGGCCGTGTGTGTAGTCGGTCTGGTGCTTTATGGGATTGTGCCGTTCACCGCGGCGGAGCAAGCAGCCACCGCAGTCTGGCTAAACGTCATGCATGTCGCAGTGGCGATCCCCGTCGTTGGTGGCCTCGCGAAGTACCTACCCGATACCAAGTGACCCCTCCCGGTTAATCAGGAGTGCTACAAGGTAGGAGTTTGCTTTAGCGCTACTCGACGGCCCATCAATTAGAGACTACCCTCTAATTGATGGGCCGTCGTCCGAAGTATTCTTCCGATCAGATTCTTGACGCGGCGGCGTCTCTCCTGGCGGCCGATGGCCCGACGGCGTTGAGTGTTGCTCGGATTGCGGCCCGGCTGGGCGCACCGAGCGGATCGATATATCACCGTTTCGGCTCTCGTGACGTGCTCGTTGCGT
>JAADHX010000222.1 GCA_013151655.1 Actinomycetota bacterium | reverse complement strand
ATGGCCGGTGGTGAAGCGTTACTGATCGGCGCCCGCTTACAAGCCGACGCACCGATCGTGGGTCGTCGGGTTTCCGACCTCGCTCGCGAGTATGGACCTAACTGGGACTTTATCTTCGGAACAATTACCCGCGACGGCAACACGATCGTTGTTCGCTCCGATCACGTACTGGCCGAAAACGATCTTCTCAGAGTGGTGTGTAAGCGGCGCGGCAAGTCCGAGCTAATGCAGCTGCTTGGCCTAAAGCGCAACCGCCTCCGCAAGGTGATGCTTCTTGGTGGCGGGCGAACGGCCGAGATTCTGGCCGGCCGACTAGCCACAAAAGGCGTCGAGGTGGTCATCGTCGAGCGCAACGTCGAGCGCTGCCAGGAGCTCTCGGAGCACCTGCCTTCCTCGCTCGTTTTGCACGGCGATATCACCGAAGTTGAGCTGCTGGTCGAGGAAGGAATCGGCACCTTCGACAGCGTTGTCGCTCTCACAGGCGAAGACGACGCCAACATCCTTGCCTGTCTGTTCGCCAAGGCCGAGGGAGCTAGCGAGACGATCGCGGTCGTTCACCGACTTGGTTTGTTGTCGTTGCTCGATCAAGTTGGTATCGACGCAGCCTTGTCACCGCGAACCGCATCGGCTAACAGCGTTCTTCGTTTCGTCAGAGGCGATGTCGCCCAGGTCGCAACATTCCTTGACGGCGATGTCGAGGTCATCGAGTTCGAGGTTCAACCTGGAACTCAAGCGGTAGACGCGCGGATTGCCGATCTACACCTTCCTCAGGACGTGCTGGTAGCGGCGATTGTGCGCGACGGTAAGGCCGAGATAGCGAGAGGCAAGTCGACCTTGCGGGTTCGTGACCATGTAGTGGTGTTCGCGCTTCCGCACATGGTCGATCGTGTTCACGAAGCATTCGGATAACGGGTCCATCGAAATTGTTCGCCGACGCCGCATGGGACAGGTTCTTAGCTCCGTCATATAGGCGTGTGTTACGGGTTGTCAACACCGGCAAACGCGATTCGGCTCCCGCTGTCACGGCTGGAGTGGTGCTGTTCCTCGGTGGTGTCGCAGCAATACCAGCTGCAATAGTCGACATCGGGGTCCGAGGTGGACACCCGATCGCGCTCGCACTTGCGTCGACAAGTCTGATGTTGGTCGGGTTTCCATTGGCTCTCTACTTCGGCATCCCCAGGCGTCTCACTACTGAGGAGCTGTACGGGTCGCTGGTGGTCGGAGCGTTGGCGATGTTAGCGGCCGGTGCCGCAGTTATGGGTGCTACTGGAGCGGTCACCGGGGTGATCGACGTGATTGTCGAAGCCACCGCTGGCGTCAGCACAACAGCGGCGTCGGTGATCGATGATCCCTCGAAACTGTCTAGGGGTGAGCAGCTGTTTCGAGCAATGCTGCAATGGGGCTCTGGTGTAGTGAGCTTGGCGGCCATCGTCCGGGTGTTGCCACGACTCGGAATTGGAGGGCTCGAGGCCGGCGGTGGAGTGGCTACCAGGGCGGCGAGCCGCCTTTCTCCTACCACTGGCGGAAACCTTCGCCGCCTTGGGTTGTTGTACGGGGCATTTACTGGCCTTACTGCGGTGGCCTATCTGGTGGCGGGGATGCCCGCTTTCGATGCCCTCAACCACGGCCTGACGGTCGCCTCGACGGGTGGTTGGTCTACCCGGGCTGGGTCCATTGGAGCCTTCGACTCTGCCGCAATCGAGTGGGTGTCGATAGCGGCGATGTTCGGCGCGGGAGTGAGCCTGCCGTTCGTGTTCCAGATTCTGCGCACAGGACGAGTCCAACTGTTGTGGACAGCTATTGAGTTTCGCGTCTACATAGCTGTGGCCGCAGGGTCATGGGTTGTACTGGCGTTCTTGGGCGATGATCGATCTTTGGCAGGTATCCGCAGCGCTGGGTTTGCCGCAACTTCGGCCGTGTCTACCACGGGGTTAGTCGCATCGAATCCGAGCGAGTTCGGTGGTCAAGGTGCCGCACTACTCATCACGGTTGCCGCGGTCGGGGGTATGGCCGCGTCGTTAACCGGCGGACTCAGGCTCGCGCGGATTCTGGTGGTGTTCAGCGTGATGAAGCGCGAACTCAGCAGGCAACTGCACCCACAGCTGATCAAGCGGGCGTGGGTTGGACGGTCCACCGTCGGTGAGGGCGTCGTGAGTCGCATTCTGGGAGAGGTGATGCTGAACATTATTGTCGCCGCTGTCGGGTACTTCGCGCTTGCGTTCTACGGCGAAGAGGTCTTCTCGGCCATCGGCTCCACGCTCTCGTTGTTGGCTACCGCCGGGCCGGCCTATGGATCGGTCGACCCTGAGACCACGCTCACGGCTCTCGAACCTGCCGGTCGTATTGTCGCAGCAATGCTGATGTTGTTCGGTCGCATCTCTGTCCTCCCAGTGTTGGCGGCAATCGCGGTGGTCACCAAGCCTGTGAGGGCCTGGCTGCGCCGCAGCCGCGCTTGGATCCTCCGGCCGGTGTCAGGTCGATGAAGGCATCCGCTGAACGTCCGCCGGCACTCATTCGGTCACGCACTGGTGGCCGTTTTGAGAGCGGCACGGTCCACGTGATTGGTATCGCCCTCATACTGGTGTCTGCCGGGATGCTTGTTTCGGCGCTTGTCGCATTCATCGATGGCGGCTCCGATCGAGGGACAGATGTGCGGGCTCTGTTGGGGTCGGCCGCAATCTCAGCATCGATCGGGTTCGTGGCCTGGTGGAGCACCGCAGTGCCGAACCGACAACGAGCCTCTATGGCATTTTCGGCCGTCACCTGGTCATGGGTGTCGGTTTCGCTTATAGGTGCTCTGCCGTTCCTGTTGTCGGGCACGTTCGATTGGTCGCACGCCGATAACGCGATCTTCGAATCTGTTTCGGGGTTTACGACCACGGGCTCGACCGTGATTCAAGACCTCGACTCGGTGCCAAAGGGCGTCAGGTTCTTCAGGCAGATGACCCAGTGGTTTGGGGGGATGGGCCTGATCGTTCTGGCGGTCGCGGTGTTACCGGCGTTGAAGGTTGGTGGTCTCGAACTGATCGCAGCCGAAGCTCCTGGCCCGAGACCAGATCGACTGACCCCGCAGGTGCGCGAAACAGCCAGGCGCCTATGGCTGCTTTACGGGGCATTTACAGTTGCCATAACTGCGGCGCTGATGCTGTTCGGCGGCATGGATCTATACGACGGACTGGCCCATGCCTTTACGACGGCCTCGACGGGAGGGTTCTCTCCCTATAGCGCCTCGGTAGGCGGTTTTGAGAGCGCTGCGGTCGAGATCGTGCTCATTATCGCCATGATCACGTGCGGTGCAAGTTATTCGTGGCACTGGCAAGCAATACGCGGCAACCCTGGTGTGTATCTGCGGGTCAGCGAGTTCCGCGTGTACCTCGCGATGTTCGTTGGTGCTACGGCCCTGCTGTTCGCGGTTAACCGCGAACTGGGCAATTCGGCTGGGCGCACCTTGAGAGATGCAGCCTTTAACGTCGCTACGGTTCTCACCAGCACGGGTTTCGGAACCGCCGATTTCACCGAGTGGGGTCCGCCAGCCCAAGTGTTGCTGTTGCTGATAATGATCCCCGCTGGCACCACCGGTTCGACGTCTGGCGGAATCAAGACCCTTAGGTTGCAGGTGATTGCCAAGTTTGCCGCACGCGAGGTATCTAGGGCCAGGCATCCCAGGGCCATCCGCACCATCCGGCTCGGAAACACCGTTGTTTCCGACGATGTTGTGAACCGAACCGTGGGGTTCGTTCTGCTCTATCTTTGCGCCACACTCGTCGGAGGAGCGTTGGTAACCGCACTGGGCGCCGACCCGGTAGCCGGATTCTCGGCGGCCGTATCGGCCACCGGGAACATCGGGCCGGCGCTCGGTGACGTTGGCCCCGCATCGACCTTTTTGGAACTACCACGAGCATCGAGGCCCGTCCTTATGTTCCTGATGCTGTTCGGCCGCCTTGAGGTGTTCCCGACTGTGCTGGCCATTGCCGGTCTCCTGTCGCACCGCAAACGCCTACCACGGCAACGCCTCCGCCATCGATAGTTAGGGGGCGAGGTTTAAGAAGTCGGTGTTAGTTAGCGGTACCGGGACACCGTCGGCGTCGAGTTGCTGGAGTTCCCCCTCGCCGTTGGCGACGGGCTGGAAGACTTCGTTTCGTTGAAAAATGACACCAGAGGTGCCTTCGAAGTCCATGCCGGTGAATACGAGTTGAGCGATGGCTTCAACACGAAGTTCGCCCTCGACGCCGAGGAATGGAGAAGCCTCCGGATCGAGATCGTCGATGAAGTTGAGCACCAGAACGCTTCGATCACTGACCAACTCCCTCGTCTCAGCTACTAGATCGGGGCCGAGGCGGCTCTCGATGCTGAGTGCTCGTTCGTCCTCGTCCGGGCCGGCTAGGAGGGTGTCGATGAGCTCCTGAACGGTGACGTCGTCGGCTAGTTCGCGGGTGCGAGGTGTGACGCGACCGTCAAGGATGAAGAACACTCGATGGAAACGTGCGCCTTCGGCGTCTGGAACGGTGGTCGAGGTGGTGGTGGTGGGGTTGAGGTCGAATTCGGCAGGTAGAGCGACAGGGATTGGATCGACATCGATAGGCACACCGCACGCTCCGAGCAACAGGAGTCCGGTTATGAGAGTCGCAACAACTCTGATCGACTTCGTCGTCCAGGAGCGGGTCATTGTTCGCGGCTCCGTGGTAGTTCCACCACGAACCGAGCCCCTTGATGTTCGGGTACTTCCTCGACCCACACCCGGCCATGGTGAAGCCGTACATGTTCGGCTACTAAGGCCAGCCCGAGTCCGGCGCCACCACCGGTTCCGCGCCGACGGGCCGCGACACCGCGGGCGAATCGGTCGAACACCAGGCGTCGCTCGTCCTTAGGAATTCCGGGTCCGGCATCGTCGATGGTCAGCCGAATGTGATCTTCGCTACCTCCGAGCATGATGCGGACCGGGCCATCGGCGTACTTGTCGGCGTTCTCCAACAGATTTGACACCACCTGAAACAGTCGTCGTTTATCACCGAGAATTACCGGACTATTGAGCGACTTCATGACTTGCACGTCGATGTCGACGTGACCAGTTGCTGCCCGTACGTGCCTCAGAAGTTCGACTATGTCGATGGAGTCGAAAGAGGCATCGATCGAACCGGCATCGGAACGTGAGATCTCGAGCAGGTCTTCGACGAGGCGTTGAAACCGGGTGACATCTTCTGACAACAACGACAAAGCAGCGCCTGAACGCTCCGACAACTCGTCCTTTCTAGCGTCGAGGACGTCGACGGAGGCTCGTAGCGTCATTAAGGGTGATCTGAGTTCGTGGCTGACATCGCTGGCGAACCTGGCATCGCGTTCGATCCTGGTTTCGAGCGCGCTAGCCATGTCGTTGAACGATCCGACGAAGGCATCGAGGTCGGGGTCGCCGCGCTCGTCGATACGTGTGTCGAGGTCGCCAGCGGCGATCGACAAGGCCGCCTCGCTAACGGTTGCCAGCGGGCGCAGCGCCCTGCTGCTGGCCCATACGCCAAGCAAAACCGCGATAACAGTGGCACCAATAGATGCCGCCGCGAGTGTTGTGCGTAGTGATGACAGGTTGCTCTCGATCTCGCTGAGCGTCACTATCTCGAAGTAGCTGACGGCGGTTTCGCCAACCCGAATTCCGATTGCCAGCGAGTGGTTGCCGTTGCGCGAGTAGCGCATGCTGTAAGCACCCTCGCCGGTCGCGACCTGCTCGATTAGTTCTGGGGGTAGGTCCTCTGAGGCCAAGCGGGGAGCGACCCACAGGTTTTCGTTGTCGGGGATGCGAGCAATAGGTGATCCACCTGCAACCTGGGGAAGGTTGTCGAGAATGTCGCCGAATGAGGCATCCTCAGTCAACGACGCGGTGCGCACGAACGATGCGTTGTTGAAGAACTGTCGCTCGACGGCCTCGGCCCGCTGGTCAAGGCTCGTAGTGCGGGTAACGCTGTAAGCGGTAAGTGATAGTAACGCCGACACGATCAACCCGCCAAGACCAAAAGCAAAGGCGATACGTGCCCGTAGCCCAAGGCCAAGTCGTAAGAAACTCAACATGTCAGAAGCTCAACATTGGTCAGCTCAGGACTGAATCTTGTACCCCATGCCGCGCACGGTGACTACATGACGAGGATGGGCCGGGTCGGCCTCAACCTTGGTGCGCAACCTGCGGACGTGAACATCGACCAGGCGACCGTCGCCAAAGTAGTCGTAGCCCCAGACTTTTTCGAGCAAGGTCTCTCGTGAGAAAACCTTGCCTGGGCTCGAGGCCAACTCACACAACAGGCGGAACTCGGTTTTGGTTAGGTGAACCTCTTCGCCCGCTCGTTTGACAACTCCCTGCTCGGCGGCGATCTCAAGGTCGCCGATGCGCACTGTGGACGCATCGGCGGTCACCGGGCGGTTGCGGCGCAGAAGCGCTCGAATTCGGGCGGAGAGTTCCTTTGGCGCAAACGGTTTTGTCAGATAGTCGTCGGCGCCGGCTTCTAGGCCAGCCACAACATCGTGGGTGTCGTCGCGGGCTGTGACCATGATGATGGGTACGTCGCTGTTTCGACGAAGGGTGCGGCATAACTCGAAGCCATCGATGCCCGGAAGCATGATGTCGATGAGCACCACGTCGGTTTCGCCGCGGCTGAATTGGTCGATAGCAGACTCGCCGCTGTCGGCTTCATCGACCACCCAACCCTCGTCTTCTAGAGCGAAGCGGACTGCTGTTCTGATGCGTTCGTCGTCTTCGACGGTCAAGATGCGTGTACCCACAGATCAGATCATGGCCTATTTTCGGGTGCAGGGGTCGGCATACCCGCCTTTGACTCTGCTCGCGTGATCATCGAATCAAGCGACTCGAACACGGTTGGCCCCGATGCGAGCACGCGTTTAGCGCTCTCGTCGTAGGTTGCGATACCGCCGGCTTCCGACACGATCAGCAGCCCGGCAGCAACATCCCAAGAGTGCGGGCCGGTCTCGTAGTATCCGTCGACTCGGCCCGCGGCCAAGTGGCACATGTCGAGAGCGGCCGATCCGGCGCGGCGGACATCGCGCACGTTGGGCAGAATCTCCGCGAGAACTTGCCCCTGGCGGGCGCGAACATCGCGGTCGTATCCGAACCCAGTCGCCAGCAGCAGGACATGGGTCGAGTCGACGTTGTTGACCCGTAACGGTTTGCCGTCAGCGAACGCGCCTCCACCGAGTACAGCCGAGTACACAACGTCGTTCGCGCTGTCGTGAACAACGGCGGCCACCCCGATGCCGTTGTTGCGTACCCCAATCGACACTGCGTATTGAGGGAACCCATACACGAAGTTGACCGTGCCATCGAGCGGGTCGATGATCCACTCGACGCCAGAGGTGCCGCGAACGTTGGTGCCCTCTTCGCCCAGGATCGAGTCGTGGGGGCGCTGGCGCCTGATGCCATCGACGATTAGAGCTTCGCTGTCGCGGTCGACTTCGGTAACCGGATCGGTGGCGGTCGACTTGGAATCGACCGCGCCTGAGTTTCCTTGACGGTGACGGACAGCGGCCTGGGCAGCCAAGTCGATCGCAAT
>JAADHX010000289.1 GCA_013151655.1 Actinomycetota bacterium | reverse complement strand
GGCGTGGCAATCCCGTTGGCCATGGCGCCACTGACATATGCGAACCGGGTGTTGTGTACCTCGGTGAACGAACGGTCGCCCAGCCATTCGGGATAGAGCGGCGGAAGGACGGCAACGGCCGAAGAACTCGACCCCGTCAACGACGCTTCGTCGCCGAGCACGACACTAAGTCGACCAGTTTCTCGATCGGCGTAAATGCGAGCGGTTTCACGGATCGCGTGGGCCGCGGCAACGATATCCTCGGCAACGGATGCACGGTCAGCGCCGTGGCTCTCTCGGCCGTCGATAGACGATGTGGTACCCGCGATGCTCAATGCCCCGTCTCTCCCTTGGTACTAGGACAACCGCAGCGAAATCCGAAGGCTGACCAGGAACGTGAGCCTTTGAATCTACCCGCGTCGCGAGGGCTTATAACATCTGCCCAGAAGGGGAAGTATGGGAGCAATCGATGGCGACGACCGAGCAACCGCTCACCGCGCGCGGAAACGTCCTGATCAACCCGATACGGCTAAACCAAACCGCGTCGAGCCAGGACACCTATCGGCCGCCGATATTCGGCCAAGCCTCGAGTGGTCGCGCCACGACAGAACTCACTTAGAAATGTCCGTCGACCTATCGCTCGATGGGCAGACAGCCTCGAGCCTGCAGTGGGATGCCTACTACTTCATACCCGAGACCTTCCACCTCAACGCCGACACCTACCCGAAGCACGAGATCTTTACCGACATCCGCTCCTACATTCGGCTAACCGTCCCACCACTTTCCGTGGCCACTATCGCGGCAGCCTCGTATCAACTCCAGGGCACAATTGCCGGAGAAAAGGCCGACGTCGCCGTCGACGAACTGAAACTATTTGGCAGTCGCGTTCACCGAGCGATCGTTGACGCCTCGATAGAGGCAAGTGGCACCGTCGGACACGTCAGAGATTGCGACGATCTCGACGGCCCAGAGGTTGCCAACCAGGTAGAGGCCATCATCTCGGAGTTCGCAACATCACTGACCCTCGCCACGACGGCGGCTCGCGCCAGGCTCGCGACAATTGGCACCCTGGCTGGCGTCGACGAGACGGTAAGCGATGCCGCCAACTGGGTCGACGAGTACATGTCACGTTCGCTAGAACGCGCCTTCATTCGCCTAGCCAGACACGAAGCCGACCTCGGCCTCAAGGTAACCACCGCCACCGAATCTGCCGTCGCCGAAGCTCAGTATCGCCAGATCATCAGGTCAGGCCCCGTCAGCGCAGCCGACATCGGAAGCCGCAGCCTCGAACGAATCGAGAGACGAGCCCACTCCCTGAAGCGTTACACCTCCTCGGTATTGTGGCTAGACATACAGGTACGCGACGCCAACCGGTGGGCTGAGCACGTGCTTCATGCCGTTGCCGCCGGAATCGCCATGACCTTCACGGTGGTTGTCGCCCTCCTCTACGGAAACCCAGGCGAAGCCGCACGGCTTTGGCTGTGGGGACTGCTCGTCGTGCTCGCCTACATGGCCAAGGACCGCATCAAGATCGTGTTGCAACGACTGTTCGATGCCGTCATGGCTGATCGATTCAGCGATAGACGCTGGTCAGTAACGCATCCGAACCACAACCAGCCAGTCGCAACCGTCAGCGAAGGAGCTCACTTCATTGACCGAACCGACCTGCCAGACGTGGTCGCCAAGATTCGGTCGGACGCATATCGAGACACACTCGACGAGCTAGCCACACCAGACGCGATTCTTTGCCACCACAAAGAAATTCAGATCGATGCCAGCGCCATCAGAGCCATCGACTCCCGCTACCAAGGGCTAACCGAGGTCGTCCGAATGGACATATCGCGCTGGTTGGCCCATACCGATGACGCCAAACGATCGGTCACCCTCGCCGACCCCAACCTCGAGCAGCTGTTCACATCAAAACTGCCGCGAGCCTACGACGTCATAGCTGTGTATCGGCTCAGCGGCCACACCGACGTTCCCGACGCATGGCATTCAGCCCGGTTTGTGGTCGGCCGGTCTGGAATCCGGCGAGTCGGCACCCTGCTAGATGGGTATACGTAGAAGCGCTCCGGCTGCCACCGCCTCTCACCTATATAGCTCCGGCTGCCACCGCCTCTCACCTATATAGCTCCGGCTGCCACCGCCTCCGCGATCCAGCTTCGCAGCTGCTGACAGCCGAGTTCGAGCTGGCTTAGCGGACCAGGCTTGGCCCACCGCGACGACATCCCGACGCCGACTCTTTGGTTGATGACGGTGTCCTCGTCATTGATCGCCTTCAACGCCGACAACATCATCGAGATCACCTCAGCGTCGTCGATTAGCTCCGGTGGAAGGAACAACTCGATGTCCAAACGAGTCGCGGTGGCACCAATGGCCTCGATCTTGAACCACACCATGCCAAGACCTCGAACAATGCTGAACAAATGGGCCGGAAACACGACACCCACCGCAAACGGATCGACATCTTCGACAACCGAGACATGATCGAGCCAAAGCCACGGCTCGCCGTGGTTGTCCTCAGCCCACGACTTCTGACCCGGGTACGTCTTGTGAAGCGTGTCTGGGTGCACTGCCGCGTGGTGGTACGACTCGGCGAAGTTCTCGACCGTGACCTTCCAGTTCCATGACTGATCATGTCGGATCGCTCCGACGCGCTTCAGCGACCCCAGTTCGTAGGGCTCGACCTGGGCCGACAAACCGCCGATCTGGCCAGACAAAGAAGCCGCCGACAGGTCGAGGTTGACGAACACCCAACCGTTCCACACCTCGACCAACACCTTTGGCAGGCACAGTTGGTCGGCGTCGAAGCCCTCGACTCCGTCCATGTTGGGAGCCGCGGCGAGACTTCCGTCGAGCCGGAAAGTCCAATTGTGGTAAGGACATTGGAGGGCACGTGTTGTTCCCGAGCCCTCGGCAATTGTGGAGTTTCGGTGTGGACAAACGTTGCCGAAAGCGCGTAACTCGTTGTCGCGCCCTCGAACGACCACCACAGGCTCGCGTGCAACGTTGACCGTGTAGAACGAACCGGCTTCAGCAACATCGTCGACCCGACAGACCGACACCCACGACGTCGACCACAACGATGCCCGCTCAGCCTCGAACAACGACTCATCCACATAGCGGCCAGCGGAAAGATCGCTCTGCGTCATCTCTTGACCGTAACCCCCGAAGGTGTGCACTGTCTAAAGATGGGTGTTCCACTGGCTTCTATCGAGACTCAGACCATCGCCGATGCCAACAATCCGCAGCTGTTGGTCGTCGTAACCGACAACAACGGCAACTTGGGTGTGGGCGAAACGTGGTGGGGTACCTACCAACCGACCTCACAGCCAGGTAGTCCGGTCAAACCAATCGCATCGATGATCGACGACGTTCTCGCGCCCGCCTGTATTGGCTGGGACGGCGACGATATCTCCGGTCTTGGGGCCCATCTACACCGCCTGACGTACCAGTACGGGCCCGAAGGAGTCACTTCCGCTGCGATCGCTGGCATCGATCTCGCGCTGTGGGATCTACAGGCTCAAATTCGCGGTGTACCGGCAGCACAGTTGCTAGGGCCGCGTGCCCACGATCGCTTACCCGCCTATGCCAGCCTCGACTGGCTTGGCAACGCGGCAGCGGCATGTGTCGATGCCAAGCGGGCTGTTGACGCTGGGTTCATCGGCGTGAAGCTTCACGAGGCCGAGGCCGAAATTGTCTTGGCCGTTCGGAAAGCAATTGGACCCGACATAGCGCTCATGGTCGACCTCAGCGCCCGGCTTGACGACGCTGAGGCCGTGACGCTAGCCGAATCGGTCCAGAGGGCTGGCGTTACGTGGCTTGAGGAACCGATCTTTCCATATCGAGCCCACGGACGGCTGGCCAGGCTTAGGGCAACCATTCAGCAGCGACTCGCGGCCGGGGAGAACGAGTTCAGCGTGGCCGGAATCAGGCGCCTGCTCGAAAGCGGCGCAGTAGACGTCTTACAGCCAGACATAGTGAAGTTCGGCGGACTTAGCGCCGCCAACGAACTCGGCCGGATGGCACTCGAGCATCAGGTCTGGCTTTGCCCTCACAACTTTTCGCTAGGACCCTCGCTCGGGGCAAACATCCACTGGTCAATGACAGCGGGCGCCGCCGCCTGGATCGAAGTGCCATTCTTGTCGGCCGGTCAGCGCTTCGCCGGGTCATGGGACATGCCAACTCTGGTCGACGGCTACATCCACTACCCCACGACAGCGGGACTCGGCTGGGACTGAGGCAGCAGCGCGGGCGCAGAACTCGCTCCAGGCCGCACCCCGCCACGACACGGCGTGGCGTTTCGTGCCAGAGAATCCGCAGCAGATGTGACCAAGGGCCCGTTTGTCGCCGAGCTGGCTAGTCAATAATGTTCTGTGGTAGATCACAATCAGACACAGCTGCTCCCTTTGGCTAAACCTTGATCAACCCAGTGTCGATGGGGACGCAGCAGACAAGGTTGAGTCGTGGCCAAGGACAACAAACGGGCTAACAAGATCGAGCGCCTTCAGGCGACTCTGCACGCCGTACGCGCCGAACTCGACGCATCGAACAACGTGGCTAAGCGCCTCAGACGCCGCGAGTCCAGAGAATCAGAACTCGTGCCCTTTCAGATCGAGTTGCTCAAGCTCCAACGTCACCTCGAACGTCATGGCCAAAGAATGGTCATCTTGTTCGAAGGCCGAGATGCCGCGGGTAAGGGCGGCACGATTCGTCGGGTTACTCGCTATATGAACGAAAAGCACTACCGAGTGGTTGCGCTTGGCAAACCAACCGAAGACCAGCGAGAACAATGGTACCTGCAGCGATATGTGGCCAAGTTTCCGCGTGGCGGCGAGATGGTCCTGTTCGATCGCAGCTGGTACAACCGGGCGATGGTCGAGCCGGTATTCGAATTCTGTACTGACAAGGAATACGAGCACTTTCTCCGCGGTGTCGTCGGCTTTGAGAAGGACCTCGTTCGTCAAGGCACCATATTGGTGAAGTTGTACTTCTCGGTGACGAAAAAAGAGCAACAACGTCGCTTCGATCGACGTAGAGAAGACCCGCTACGTCAATGGAAACTTAGCGAGATCGATGTTCAAGCCCAGGAACACTGGGACGAATTCACCCATTACAAGTACGAAATGCTCAATCGGTCCCATACGAGCCAGACACCATGGACAGTGATTCGCTCGGGAAACAAACATCGCGCTCGGCTCAACGCGATGCGGGTCATTCTGAACTCGGTCGATTACGAGGACCGTAGCCCCGACATCAATTTCGCCCCCGACACAAGTCTCGTCTTTTCTGGAGCTCACGAAGTCGAGATGATGGAAGCCGATCGGCTCCGTCGCGGGAAGTTCAAGAACTAGCCGGAGAGTCCCTATGGCAACAAAGCGCATCACCAAGACCAGATACGAACAGGAACTCCTGCGGCTTCAGCGAGAGCTCGTGAAACTCCAAGAATGGGTGAAGCAAGAGGGTCTCAAGGTCTGCATCTTGTTTGAAGGCCGCGATGCGGCTGGCAAGGGCGGCTCGATCAAACGTATCGCCGAGCGCACAAATCCACGCATCGTGCGAGTCGTGGCCCTTGACAAGCCGACCGGTCGAGAAAAGACGCAATGGTACTTTCAGCGTTACGTAGCCCAGCTTCCCGCAGCCGGCGAGATCGTTCTATTCGACCGTAGCTGGTACAACCGTGCCGGAGTCGAACACGTCATGGGATTCTGCACCGACGACGAGTACTGGGAGTTCTTGCGTTCGTGCCCCGATTTTGAACGGATGTTGATCCGCTCCGACATTGTCCTGTTGAAGTTCTGGTTCTCGGTAAGCGACGACGAACAAGAGCGCCGATTTCAGTCGAGGATCGACGATCCTTCGAAACGCTGGAAGTTGAGCCCGATGGACCTGGAGTCTCGGGCTCGCTGGGTCGACTACAGCAAGGCTAAGGACCAGATGTTTGCCACGACTGACACGAAGGCCTCGCCATGGTGGGTGGTCAACGCGGATGATAAACGCAAGGCCCGCCTCAACTGCATCCAACACATCTTGTCGACAATCCCATACGAAGATCTAACTTCGGCCAAGCTTGAGTTACCGGACAGACAAGCCGACACCTACGTCCGTCCCCCACTCGACGAGCAGACCTATGTGAAGGACTACTACTCGTAATACGTGGCGACGGCGAGGCTCGTGCTCCCTCGTCTCACCACAGTGAGATCGAACCGAGTCGAGTGCCTGTCCTAAACCTCGTTGTGGATGCCCTTGGGTTCAGGAGTAACCGATACCTAAGATGAGGGTCGTGAAACTCGACTTCCGCTCTGGGCATACGTGTTAACACCGTCCGACATCGAATCTGCGTACAAGCGGATCAGGGAGCACACAGAGGTCACTCCACTGATCGCATCTGGGCCGATGTCAGAGCGTTCTGGGTCGCAGGTGTTCATCAAGACCGAGCACCGTCAACGCACCGGTAGTTTCAAGATTCGGGGAGCCCTAAACGCCATCCTCGGGCTTGATGACAGCACTGCATCTCTCGGCGTTGTTACGGCTTCGTCGGGCAATCACGGCATCGCCGTGGCAACCGCGGCTGACATCCGAAACATCGGCTGTGTTGTCTACCTGCCAAACGGAGCGTCGGAATCCAAGGTGGCAGGCATCAGACGACTCGGCGCCGAAATCGTCTTCGTCGACAGCACCGATGCAGTCAAGGCCGAAAGCGCAGCACGGGCCGAGGCCCGGGCGTCAGGTCGGTACTACCTGTCGCCTTACAACGACCTAACCGTCGTGGCCGGTCAAGGCACAGTCGGGATCGAGGTCTTGGCCCAGGCGTCGGCTCATGGAATCGAATCTGTTGACGTCATTGTTGTTTCGGTCGGTGGCGGCGGACTGATCTCGGGATTATCCACGTGGCTCGCGGAGCACTCGCCAACGACCCGAATAGTTGGTGCGTCCCCTGCCAACGACATGGCTATGGCGGCTTCGGTCGCTGCCGGCACCATTGTTGATGTTGCGGCCTCTCCGACCATTTCGGACGGAACGGCTGGCGGTCTAGAGTCCGACGCTGTCACCTTCCCAATCTGTGAACGCCTAGTAACAGAGTGGATAACACCCTCTGAGGCTCAGATCGCAGCTGCGGTCGCGACGATGATCGACGACCATCACGAGTTAGTTGAGGGAGCCGCTGGTGTGGCCCTTGCTGCCGGGGCGCAATACGCAGAGCAGAACCCAGCGAGCAGCGTCATCGTCGTCAGCTGCGGCGCCAATATTTCGGCCAGCGCGACCCAAGCAGTACTCCAGGCGGCGGCCCGCCACTAACCGACGGCCGCCGAGCGCTGCAACTTAGAAACTCGCGAATCACATGTCGGGCGTCATGTCGGCCATACTGATGTCGTTGTACTTTGCGGGACCTACCGCTCTAACGAGGGCACACCATGTCTAAGAATTATCTAAAATTGCTGGCTGCGCTATTGGCATTCACTCTGATCGCCGTGGCCTGCGGCGACAGCGACGGAGACGGAGACGGCGGGGGCTCTAGTGCTAGCGCCGACTCGAACTTCTCCGAAGAACGCTGTCAGGCCAACCAAGATGTTGGCACCATCA
>JAADHX010000076.1 GCA_013151655.1 Actinomycetota bacterium | reverse complement strand
ACACACGGGCGCGTGGTCAGACCCGGCGCGTTATCGCCGCCAGCACGCCTAAGAGGCCGCGCCCGCCGTCAATCCGCCACCAATTTCTCGTAGCTGTGCCTAAAACCGCGCTAGTGACCGCCATTCTGGGCACAGGTTCGGGTCGGGGGACCTGGGGTGTCAGTCTCGCCAGGGCCGGACCAAGGCTTCCTGACTGACCGTAGCGACCAGCACTCCATCGTGTCTGTGGATCGTGCCATGAGCCAGGCCTCTGGCACCATGGCTGGTGGGCGAACCAGAGTCGTAGAAATGCCACTCAGACAAGTCGGTCGGTCGGTGTAACCACACCAGGTGGTCGAGGCTGGCGGCCATCGTCTTGTCGATTCCGGGCGCGCCAAGGTGGGCTCGTTTCACGGCTCCAACGGGGCCGTGATCGGAGGCATAAACCAGGGCGGCGTTGGTTAGCCGGCGATCGGACGAATCGACTCCTGGCACTCTGAACCAGATCCACCGCGAAGACTTCATGTCGTCTGGCATGTCGATGTCTAACACCTGACGGCTGTCGACGATGCCGGCAAATTCGTCCCGAGCGACCTTGTCTGGCTTGACGCGTGGTATGTCGGCCGCCAGCGAAGCCTCAACTTGATACTCATAGCCATCTTCGTCGTGTTGGAACGACGCGTCTAGATGAAAGATCGCCTCGCCGTACTGGATGGCGACAACACGTCTCGTGACAAAACTGCGACCCTCACGTATTCGGTCGACCCTAAACAGAATCGGTTGGCGCCAATCGCCTGCTCTCAAGAAGTAGGCATGAAGGCTGTGCAGAAACATCTCGCGCTCGGCATCGATGGTCTCCTGCGCTGCCCTGACGGCCTGGGCCGCTACCTGACCACCAAACACGCGTGTACGAGCCTTGGCCGGACTCCACCCTCGAAAGATGTCGAGCTCAAGCCGCTCAAGGGTCAACAGGTCGAGAATCGATGGATCATCGAACGCGTCGGTCGGAGCGTCTGGGTGCGGTACGGGCGTTGCTGTCATCGGCCTCGAACATAGTGCGGTTAGAGCTCAACGTTAAGGCTCATGCGTTCTCACCAGAACTATCGCGGGTTCAAAGCCAGATATCAACTCCTCTGTTCGAGGTTAATGTGCGCGATTGCTAACATAATACGCCGCGATCGACTTTAACGGAACTATTAGTTAACATATCAACATGCTCACAATTGACCAAGAACGGAACGATAGGCAGATCATGGCCTCACTCGGTCAACGAATTCGCGCGGCACGACTCAACCGCAACCTAACTCAGGCCGAGATGGCCACGCGCAGCGGGATCGTCCGCCAGACGGTCGCAGCCATCGAAGGTGGCAATGATGTCAGCCTCACCACCCTGGTGGCAGTGCTGCGAGTACTCGGCTTAACCGATCGCATCGACAGCCTCGTACCCGAACAAGTCGACAGTCCAATGGCACGCCTACAGAACACGTCCAAGCCGAGACAGCGGGCTCGACGGTCGACCGCCGCTCCGAACCAAGAATGGATGTGGGGCAACGAAGAAGCAGATCAATAATGGCAGTTGAAGATGCCGAGGTGCGGCTTTGGGGTACAACCATTGGGGCCGTGAGCTGGTCATCCTCGGCCAGGCTGGGTTCGTTCGAGTACGAACAACGGTTTCAGTCCAGCGGTATCGAACCAGCTCCTCTGACAATGCCACTTGGCCCAACCATTTGGTCGTTCCCAACCCTCAACACCGAGACGTTTAGAGGGCTGCCAGGAATGCTCGCCGACGCTCTGCCCGACAAGTTCGGATCAGCTCTCATCGAGGCTTGGTTGGCTCAACATGGCCGATCGACAGCCGACTTCAGCCCTGTCGAACGGCTCTGCTACATCGGCGATCGAGGCATGGGAGCGCTCGAGTTCGCGCCCATGCTCGCCCGAGCAGAACCAATCAGCGGGGCCCTAGAGCTCGGCCATCTGGTTGAACTCGCAAATCGCGCGCTAGCAAGAAACCGGGGCCTCGACATTCGCAGTGCTGGAGTCGTCGATTCCGATGACCTCACAGCCATCATTCAGGTGGGTACGTCGGCTGGCGGTGCGAGAGCCAAGGCGGTGATCGGTTGGAATGAACAAACTGGCGAGGTGCGCTCGGGTCAGACCAGCCTGCCTGAAGGCTTCGTCCACTGGTTGCTCAAGTTCGACGGAGTTGCGGCCAACAGCGATAAGGAGCTTGCCGATCCGCTCGGGTGCGGACGCATCGAACATGCCTACGCCGAGATGGCTAAGGCGACAGGCATTTCAATGGCACCAACGCGCCTCCTAACCGAAGGAGGGCGAGCACACTTCATGACCCGACGGTTCGATAGGCCCGACGGAAAAAAGCTGCATCTACAGTCGTTAACAGCAATTGCCCACTTCGACTTCAATCAAGCGGGAGCCCACAGTTACGAACAGGCCCTACAAGTCACACGACGGCTTGGGTTGCATCAAAACGACCGCACCGATCTGTACCGCCGTGCTGTGTTCAACGTCGTGGCCCGAAATCAGGACGATCACACCAAGAACATCGCGTTCTTGATGGACCAGTCTGGGACATGGTCGCTTGCGCCGGCTTACGACATCACATATTCGTTCAACCCCTCAGGGGAATGGACGAGCACACATAAGATGAGCATCAACGGGAAACGAACTCGGTTCACCAGATCCGATTTCGTGGCGCTAGCTGCCCATGCCAACCTCTCAGATCGGGATGGCCTCGGCATTCTTGACAACACCATCGAAGTCGTTTCGGGGTGGGCCCGATTCGGCGCCGACGCAGGGGTCGATGCTGACCGCATCCAAGAGATCGCCGCCAACTTGATGCTCACATCGCTTCGTTAGTCGGCGAGTCGGCTTCTAAAGCTGATCGAGGTCTTTCTTGAGCCTGCGTGTAGCAGCGGTATCGCCAATGAGTCGTTCTGAGACCGGCACTGCCTGCCCGAATCGGAGCCGGTCGCGTTCGGAGACGAAAGTGCTTGGTGGAAGCTGACGGTTGAACGACTGGCGATACGCCGAGTTGGAGTCGACGATGGTCTCGAGTGTGTTGTTGATGCGTTTGCCCCGAAAGTTGGCGGGTCCGAACGGGCCAGTGACGTCTCGTAGGGTTCGGCCCAGACCGCTGTCGATGCCGGGGTTTGGGCCAGGTCCGACTCGCTCGGCACGGCTCGAACGCTGCTGAGACGCGCCGTGACCGAAGACCTCTCGCAGGGCTAGTCGCAGTCGGCTCTTACGCGCCATAACTTTCAGGCTATCGTGGAATTCATGCCAGTCGCTGAAGTAAACGGACAGTCAATTACCTACTCGGACTCTGGAGGCGATGGCAAGGCGCTGTTGTTCAGCCATGGGTTCCTCATGGATCACACCATGTTCGACGAACAGGTTGCGAGCCTAAGCGAGACGTACCGATGCATCGCATGGGACGAACGCGGCTTTGGCGACACCCCGGCAACCGAACCATTCACATACTGGGACTCAGCCGCCGACGCAGTCGCGTTGCTCGATCACCTCGACATCGACGAAGCCGTCTTCATCGGCATGAGCCAGGGCGGTTTCTTGTCGTTGCGAGCCGCACTCGCCAACCCCGAGCGAGTGCGGGCCCTTGTTCTCATCGACTCGCGGGCCGGCCAAGACGACGCCGAGACCCTCGCCGGGTACCAAGGCATGATCGACCACTGGCTCAGCGACGCACCCCTCGGCGAAGTCGGCCAGTTCGTGGCTGGTCTCATTCTGGGCGAACCAACTCTCAACGAAACCTGGATCGCAAAGTGGGAGGCAAGAGACCGCTCGACCATGGCCCTTCCAGCCCAGACGCTGCTAACCAGAGACGACATCAGCGACCGCATGGGCGAGATCCAGTGCCCAGTGCTGTCGATTCACGGCGAGGCCGATCAGTCGATCGACATCAGCCACGCCGAAGAACTACAAGCGGCGGTCCCACACAGCCGTGGCCTAGTGCGAGTACCGGGAGCAGCTCACGCCCCCAACATGACCCACCCCGAGATCGTCAACCCCGCCCTTGGCGCGTTCCTCAACCAACTCGATAGCTAACGAACATGGCTATCGAGTCCGGGTCAGCAGAGCTTCTCGCCGCGCCAGGACCCGCACTCACCAATCAGGGCGCCACCAACACCGTGGCGTCTTTCCATAGGCCGACATCACGCCTGGTCACGATGTTCGGAGAAGCAACTGGCATCCGCATGCTGGTTGGTGGCGTAGTCGCCGCGGGTACCACCGCAGCACTATTGGGCGGAACCGACGACGGCGTAACGCTCTGTCCTTACCGTCGCTACACCGGTGGCGGCTACTGCCCCGCCTGCGGTGGCACTCGAGCCATTTCGATGATGGTCAGGGGCGACGTGGCTGGTGCCATTGTCCAGCACCCTGTGGCTGCGTTTATCGCAATCCAGGTCCTGGTGCTCGCGGTTGGTGTTATGTGGGCCCCGCTCACATTCGGTCGTTGGGTCAGAGCCCGTGGCGAACGGATCGCCGTCGCCAATGGCCTTCTGCTTCTGGCGGTGTGGCCTGTTCGTTTGGCTCTTGGCCAGATCCCGCTGCCGTTCGCCTAGCCGTGTTCGGGTCTAGGGATCAGCCAGCAACGCAGTTTCAGAAATCGAGTAGGGCGTTCTCGACAACTTCGTTGAGAGCAGGGTGGATATACATGAAACCAGACGCCATCTCGTCGACTGTGCGGTCATAGGCCATGCCCTGGATCAACTGATGGATCAGGGTCGACGATTGCGGCCCAATGATGTGGGCGCCAACGAGTCTGCGGGTATCGGCGTCGGCGACAAGCTTCACAAACCCTGAATCGTCTTCCATGGCCCAGCCGTATGCGGTGGCGCCGTAGTCCTTGCTGGCCACCATCACATTGATACCGGCATCGCGGGCAGCGCGTTCGGTGAGGCCAACCGCGGCAATTTGGGGATTCCCGAACACCGCATGCGGCGTAAGGGTGTAGTCGGTGGTGCGAATGTCGTCTGGATTCAAGATGTTGTGACGAACGTTGCGCATTTCGAGGTTGGCAAGGTGTTTGAGTTGCAGCTTGTTCGATACATCGCCAAAGGCCCATATCCCCGAGATGTTCGTTCGCCCGGCCGCATCAACAACAAGGCGGTGGCTCTGGTGTTCGATCCCAGCGGCCTCGACGTTGAGTCGGTCGCCATTGGACACTCGTCCGGTCGCGACCAGTAACACGTCGCCGGTGACAATTTCGGTGTGGTCGTCGTCGAGGTCGCGATAGGTCATCTCGATTCGCCCGTCTTCGAGCTGTCGAACTTTGTGGTGACGACTCCCTAGCCGTACATCGATGCGTTCGCTCATGATCTCGGTGAAACGTTGCGAGATGGCGGTGTCCTCGTTGCGAAGCAGCGCCCGACTGCGGTTAACCATCGTGACATTCACGCCAAAGGCAGAAAACACATGGCCAAGCTCGCTGGCGATGTAACCACCGCCCAGGATGATCATCGATTTCGGTAGTTCGTCGAGGCGCATCACGGTGTCAGATGTCTCGTATGGAACCACCGGCGCGTCATGTTTAGGGTCAATGCCAGAGATAGGCGGAACGTGCACCCTGGCGCCAGCACCCAGAACAATGGTCGGCGCAGTCAGAAGCTGGCCATTGACCTCGATCACTCGTTGATCGCCGTTGGCGCGGTCGGCAGTGAAAGCCCCATGACCATCGAAAACCGTGATGTTTGGGCATTCGTCGCCAGCGCGGTATTGCTCGCCACCGGAGGCGATCGGATCGATCCGACCAAACACCCGGTCTCGAATGTCGCTCCACCGCACGCCATCCAAGGTGATATCTAGCCCATACTTCGACGCGTTCTGGGCTTGCAGCGCAACGTCGGCGGCATAAATGAACATCTTCGACGGAATACAGCCGACGTTCAGACAAGTACCACCAAACACGCCTTCTTCGATGATCGCGATCTTCCAGTCATCGAACTCAGGACCAGGGATCGAGTTACCTGACCCTGTTCCGACAATGATCATGTCGAAGTCTTGAATCGGACGGTCTTGCTCAGAACTTGGATTCATGCCAGTAGTGAACACCATGGAACGCCCACCTACTTCCATGGTCGCCCTCTACAGGAGTGAGGAGTACACCAACTGTTTTAGTTCCTGGCGAATTGGGTGGTAGCTCGACGGCAGCAACTGAGTAAGGAAGATGACGTGCAGATCTTCAGCTGGATCGCACCAGAACGCGGTCGAAGCGGCCCCGCCCCAAGCGAACTCGCCAGGGCTCGATATGACCCTCGTGATCGCCGGATTGAGCTGCACCGAGAACCCAAGCCCAAAACCAACCCCGTCGTACGGGGTCTCGCTGAACAGTGGAGTTCCGCAGCTGACCAAATCGCCACCATCCGGCAGATGGTTAGATGTCATGAAATCGAGAGTCTTTCGACCGATGATCCTGGCTTCGCCGAGTGTGCCCCCGGCCATCAGCATTCGACAGAACTGGTGATAGTCGTACATCGTCGACATCAAGCCACCGCCGCCGCCCTCGAATTGGGCGGGCTTCAGGGCCGGGCTGGTGTCGGACGCGTCTAACAAGGTCGCCTTGCCGGTCTTGGGGTGCGGAATGTAGTTCGACGAAAACCGATCGTGGGCATCGTCGTGCACATGGAACCCGGTATCGGTCATTCCTAACGGGTCGAAAACGTGCTCTGAAAGGTACTCCCCTAGCCGCTGGCCAGAAATGACCTCGATGATTCGACCAATGACATCGGTCGAGTGCGAGTAGTTCCAGCTGGTGCCAGGGTCGCACAACAGCGGCATCGCCGCGAGAGCGTCGATGGTCTCGGCCGTGTTACCAAGTTTGGAGCCAAAGTCGAAACCGTTGGCCCGGTAGATCGAGTCGACCACGTTGGCTTGCATGAAGCCATAGGTGAGCCCAGACATATGGGTCATCAAATGGTGAATGGTCATCTTGGTCGTGGCCGGCCTCGTAACCGGGCTCTGGTTGGTTCCGCCGGCAAACACCTGCATGTCTTTGAAGGCAGGCAAGAACTTCTCGACGGGGTCAGACAGCCGTAGCAGACCCTGTTCGTAGAGCTGCATCAAAGCAATAGACGTAATCGGTTTCGACATCGAGTAGAAGCGGTAAACGGTGTCGGCCACAACCGGCAAGTGCTTCTCCATGTCGCGTTCGCCATACACGTCCAGGTAGACAATCTTGCCGCCCCTCGACACCAGGGTGTTGACGCCGGGAAGTCGACCATCGTCGACGTAGGCATGCATGTGGCGGGTTAAGTGCTCGAATTGGGTAGATGACATACCCATCTCTTCTGGTTTGGCCTCAACCTCAATGCTCATAAATGCCCTCAGCGCTAGTGGACAGAAAGTCCGCTTCCAGTTACGGCACCGTACAGCGCGACGGTTACGTCAACCGCAATGAGATGGTGATTCGACCAATATGCTGACCGACGCCCGAAACGACTGAGCCACACGATGCTGGTAACACACGATGCTGATTACAGACGATGCTGATTACAGACGATGCTGATTAGACATCACGATGCGGCCACCGATGCCGAATGTCGAATGCTGTTGGCAAGCAACGACTTCGGCCAGTTAAT
>JAADHX010000505.1:1604-9261 GCA_013151655.1 Actinomycetota bacterium | reverse complement strand
GAAGCCTTCCTTCTTGAGGTGCTGTCTGAGTACGCGGTCACCATCCCTGAGCTCGGAACCATCGCCGCCGAACGGCCACCAATCGTGGTAATCACCTCCAACCGCACCCGAGATGTTCACGACGCCCTCAAGCGTCGATGCCTGTACCACTGGGTCGAACATCCAGAGTTCGAACGCGAGGTCGAGATTGTTCGCCTCAAGTCCGATGGCGCGTCCGACCGGGTTACCACCGAGGTTGCGGCAGCGGTCGCATCGATGCGGTCGCTCGGACTGTACAAACCACCAGGTGTGGCCGAGAGCATCGATTGGTCGAAGGCGCTCACCATGCTCGGCGAACAGTCTCTCGACGCCGACACAATCAGGGCCACCATCGGAACCGTGCTGAAGTACCGCGAAGACCAGCTACGGGTTATGGGTACTGCGTTCGACGAGGTCCTCGCGGCCGTTGGCCGCGTCTAGTTTCGGCGGCCACTGCTGGTGATTCTGTCGACCCTGAGCGGTGCCAACTGCCGTGGCTAACACCTCTCGTGCCAAGATGCCAGAGGCCGCGGAGGTGGCGGCCGCATTCACCGGGGTGTTACGTGGTGCTGGGCTCGACGTTTCGATCACCCAGTGCCTGAGTTTCGTGTCTGCCCTGGACGCCGTCGATTTCACCGATGCCAAGTCGGTGTTTTGGGCCGGAAGAGCCACGCTCACCTCCGACCCTGACCATGCCGAAATCTACGACGCTGCGTTCACAGTGTTTTGGGGCCAGTTCAAGGGTTTCGACGTAAACGTCCTCCCGACGCCACCGGTTGAGGTGATGCTCGCCACCGACGACGAAGGCGATGGAGCTCAGGATGGCCAAGAAGAGTCCGACGGGCCGATCATCCAAGTGCGCTGGAGCTCGGTCGAAGTGTTGCGCCATAAGGATTTCTCCGAATGCACCGACTCCGAACTGGAGCAGTTGCATCAGCTCATGGCTGGCCTCCGGTGGACCGCCCAGACTCGACCGTCGCGCCGACTCAAACCGACCAGACGCCACACTCGTCGCCCCGACCTTGGTCGAACTGTTCGAAAAGCGTTGGCAACTGGCGGCGAACCGATCCGAAGGTCGTTCCGCGAAACCGACCGGCGGCCGCGACGGCTGGTGTTGTTAGTCGACGTTTCTGGATCGATGGAAAACTATGCCAGGGCGCTGCTCCGATTCGCCCACGCTGCCGTTGTGGGCCGGGCCCGCGTCGAAGCCTTCACTATCGGTACGCGACTGACCCGAATAACCCGCGAGCTCAAAAGCCGCGACCCCGATGCGGCGCTTCAGGCTGCGAGCGAGTCGGTTCGTGACTGGTCAGGAGGTACGAGGCTCGGCGAGACCCTCCGTCA
Organism: Actinomycetota bacterium; assembly: GCA_013151655.1. Classification (GTDB taxonomy): domain Bacteria; phylum Actinomycetota; class Acidimicrobiia; order Acidimicrobiales; family Poriferisodalaceae; genus JAADHX01. The sequence goes on along the minus strand of JAADHX010000505.1, from coordinate 7,899 downwards.
GTTCAACGACGAGTGGGGGATCAGAGGATTCGCCCGCGGCGCCAACGTCGTTGTCTTGTCCGACGGCTGGGATCGCGGCGAAGCTGATGAGTTAGCCGATCAGATGGAGCGTCTCCATCGAGTCACTCATCAGCTCATCTGGGTAAATCCGCTGAAACACACGCCTGGTTACGCACCTTTGGCCAAAGGCATGGCCGCCGCCCTGCCCCATGTCGATACGTTCGTCGAGGGCCACGCATATGACTCCCTCGAACGGTTGGCCGCCGTGATCGGTCATCGACCGTAGCGGGTGCCAGTAGTGACTGGCGATACCCTTCACCTTTCCATCCCCGATCTGATTGGAAGCATCGATGCTCGAGATTCTTGACGACCTCGATCGGTGGCAACGATCGTCGAAACGAGTCGTGGTCGCCCGCGTCGTCGACATCGAAGGTTCAGGGCCACGCGATCCTGGCGCGGCGATGGCGGTAAACGAAGACGGAGAGGTGGCCGGATCGGTCTCGGGCGGGTGTGTCGAAGGTGCCGTTGTTGGCGAAGCACTGCAACTGCTCGAAGGCGAGCGTGGTGCTGGCGTGGTCACCTTTGGGTTTTCCGATGACGAAGCGTTCGCTGTAGGACTCACTTGTGGCGGAACGATCCACTTGTTCCTCGAAGAGCTGAACTGGTAATGGGCAGCGTTTACCAGGCCTTCAGCGAGGCTCTTCGCGCCGAGGTTCCTGTCTCGCTGGCAACCGTTATCGACGGTCCCGAGGTCGGGGCGAAACTCCTGGTGCGTCCGGGCTCGGACACGATCGGATCTCTCGGAAACGTCGGTCTCGATCGTGTTGTTGAGCGCGATGCTCTGGCCGAGCTTCAGGCGGGTCGAAGCGGCGTTCGGCACTACGGGTCGCACGGCGAAGCCCGCCAGGCCGACGTAAGCGTCTTTATCGAGTCAAGGGCAGCGCGACCTCAACTTGTGATCTTTGGGGCCGTCGACTTCACTCGGTCGTTGGCAGCCCAGGGCAAACTTCTCGGCTACCGGGTGATTGTCTGCGATGCGCGTGAGGTGTTCGCCACCAAGCGGCGCTTTCCGATGGCCGACGAGGTCGTTGTCGACTGGCCCAACCGACTTCTGGATCGAATTGGCCACGAACTAGGGCCCCGCGACGCTGTGTGTGTTCTAACTCACGACAACAAGTTCGATGTTCCGGCCATTACGGCTGCGGTAAAGACCGACGTCGGTTACCTCGGAGCCATGGGCAGCCGCAGAACCACCGACACTCGCAACCAGCGCCTTCGCGAGGTTGGTCTCGCCGACGACGAGATTGCCAGAGTTATGGCCCCGATCGGTCTCGACATCGGATCCCGCTCGCCCGAAGAAACTGCGGTGTCCATCGTGGCCGAGATCATCGCTCACCGGACCAAACGCACGGCACCGAACTTGCGCGACGGCGAGGGTGCAATCCATTGACCGTGGCCGGGGTTCTGCTTGGCGCTGGTGGCGGATCGCGGTTCCTGGGTTCTGTTCACAAGCTCCTGGCAACCATCGACGGAGTGCGAGTGGTCGACCGCTCCCTTGCCGCTTTAGTCGGCGCCGAGTTCGACGAGAGCATCGTGGTCGTTGGTGCCGTCGACTTGTCAGAGAGTGTCAGCATCGCTGAACGGGAGTTAACAGTTTTAGACAATCCCAACTGGGCCGCGGGTCAGGCAACGTCGATGGCAGTTGCTCTCGATTACCTCAGCTTGACCGACCACGATGCAGCTGTGTTCGGTCTGGCCGACCAGCCAGGCGTGCCCACTGAGGCATGGCGACGGGTGGCCGATGCCGAGGCGCCGCTGGCGAGAGCTACCTACCAAGGCCGAGCCGGTCACCCTGTACGAATAGCGCGGTGCTTGTGGACCGCCATCAATCGCGAGGGTGACGCTGGGGCGCGATCGCTACTACGCGAGAGGGCCAACGAAGTTGAGGCGGTACCGTGTCACGGTCGACACGACGACATCGACACCGTGGAGGATCTCGACACATGGAACTGAACAACGACTTTCGAGTTGACGCACCAATCGACTTGGCCTGGAAAACTCTCACCGATGTAGAGGGCATCGCGCCATGTATGCCTGGCGCTCAACTGACCGAAATCGACGGCGACGACTTCAAGGGTTCAGTAAAGGTGAAGGTCGGTCCTATCACGGCTCAATACAAGGGCGCAGCCAAGTTCCTCGAGAAAGACGACGCCAACTACTTGGCCAAGATCGAAGGATCTGGCCGCGATACGCGTGGTGCTGGCAACGCCAGTGCTGTGGTCACCATTCAGCTCACCCCCGATGGCACCGGCACAAAGGCCGAAATCAATACCGACCTCAAGGTCACAGGCAAAGTTGCCCAGTTTGGCCGAGGCGTCATGGCCGACGTCAGCGAAAAGCTGCTCGTCCAGTTCGTCGATTGCCTCGAGGGCAAACTCGTCGAAGCTCAAGCCGCGCCAGCCGAGGCCGAATCTGCGTCCGACAACTCTGGTTCAGACGACGAGTCTTCGGCGCCAAGTGCTACTGCCGACGAGCCAGCCACGCCGGCCGGTCCTCGCAAGATCGACATGCCAGAAGCAAAACCAGTCGATCTCCTCGACACTGCCGGTGCACCCGTTCTCAAACGAATCGCACCGTTGCTCGTCGTGCTCGCATTGGTACTTCTGCTCCGCCGCCGCCGGCGCGGATAGACCGCTCCCGTTGCTGCCGCCCAGCGACGCGGGCAGGCGACGTTGGTTAGGCGACGCGGTTTAGGCGACCGATCGGGCTAGCTCGGTGATGGTTGTCATGCCAGCCGCGGCCTTGATGAGGCCATCCTGGCGCAGGGTGATCATGCCCTCTTTGACTGCCTGCTTCTTGATCTCAGCTGCCGATTCGTTACGAAGAATCAGCTGCTGAATCTCAGGTGACACAAGCATCACTTCGTGGATTCCGAATCGACCCTTGAACCCGTTGTTGCTGCACTTCGAGCAACCCACGGCTTTCATCCAGTTAGCGGTCGCGTTATCGGACGACCTGATTAGGCCGTCGTGCCAGCCGGCGGCCTTGAGGGTCGCATCGTCGGGCTGATCAGGGACGGCGCACTCCTTGCAGAGTCGTCTGGCGAGGCGCTGAGCGACCACGCAGGTGATCGCTGCGGTGACCATGAACGGCTCGATGCCCATCTCGATTAGGCGCAGCGGCGTAGACGCAGCATCGTTGGTATGAAGCGTCGACAACACAAGGTGACCCGTAAGCGCAGCTTCAGCCGCGATCTGGCCGGTTTCGCGGTCGCGGATCTCGCCCACGAGAACAACGTCAGGATCGGCTCGCAGGATTGCCTTGAGCGATGTGGCAAACGTCAAGCCCGCTTTAGCGTTCATCTGCATCTGCTTGATGCCGTCGATCCTGTATTCGACCGGATCTTCCACGGTGACGATGGCCGTCTCCGGATCGTTGAGTTCGTTGAGCGTCGAATAGAGCGTCGTGGTTTTTCCTGAGCCTGTTGGACCCGTTACCAGGACACCCCCAGCAGGTTTGGTGTACGCCCACTCGAATCGTTTCATCGAACGAGGGTGCATACCGAGATCTGACAGGTCGAGGCTGATCGAACCCTGGTCGAGAATTCGAAGAACCACCGATTCGCCGTACACAGTCGGCACGGTAACGATGCGAAGGTCGACGGTTCGGTTGCCGACTTTCACCGAGGTACGTCCGTCTTGGGGCACCCGTTTCTCGGCGATATCTAACTCGGCCATGATCTTGATTCGAGAAAGAACACCGCTCTGAACCGACTTTGGCGACCGCATCACGTCCTTGAGCACGCCGTCGATGCGGAATCGCACCCGGAGGCCATCTTCGGCTGCTTCGATGTGAATATCCGAAGCGCGCTCTTGAATGGCCCGCTTCAGCAGAAGATCGATGAACTTGACGATCGGCCCGTCGTCGGTGATTTCGGCCATGTTGGCCAAGTCGGCACCGGCGACGTTGCCGCCCATTTGGTCGGCGGCGGCGCTGGCTGCTTCTTCGGCCTTGCCGTGCTCGTAGATCGAGTTGATGACCCGATTGAGCTGATCAAGAGACGCCATGACCGGCATTATCCGAGTTCCGGTTGCAGCTCGAAGATCGTCGATGGCGAAGACGTCAGACGGGTTCGCCATTGCTACTTTTAGTTTGCCGTCCGAAGTTGTCGAAAGGGCAATGGCGGTGATTCGCCGTGCCAGCGTCTCTGGCACTTTGCGGGCAAAAAGCGCTTCGGGTGGATCGATCTCAAGGTCGACGACTTCGATGTCTTGTTGGTCAGCAAGAGCCCTAAACAGGGCGTCCTCGAACAAGACGCCGGTCTCGACCAGTACCTCGCCTAGTCGCTTTTTGGTGCGAGCTTGCTCCTCGAGAGCGGCCTGTAACTGCTCGACCGAGATCACGCCGTTCGCGATCAGGATATCTCCGAGTTGGCGCCTCGTGCGCACCGGTGTGGCAGTCACCCTCTACCTGTCGGCACATCCCACCTTGATCTAATGGTCCAGAGTAACGAAAGCATGGCCCAACCGGGGCCATGCTGGCTAACGTTGAGACCATGTCTGATCCCGATCGTGACGCAGTCGTTCGACTGTTAGGCCGCGAGCCAAGGGGCCGCTACGAAGTGGTGCTCCGAGACCAATCCGGGGGTCCGATTGTGCTCCGCAACGCGCCCTTGCTCGATGACGGGACTCCGATGCCCACGCTGTTTTGGCTAGTTGGCGATCGAGAAAGGCTGCTGGTGTCTCGGCTCGAATCTGCTGGCGGAGTTAGACGAGCTAGCGCTGAAGTTCCCTTGGCTCGCATAAGTGCCGCGCATGAGGCCTATGCCACCGAACGCGACGCCTACCTACCTGCCGACCATGCAGGCCCGACGCCCTTCGGCGGTGTTGGAGGCACTCGCAAGGGCATTAAGTGTCTGCACGCTCACTATGCCTATTGGTTGATAGGTGGTCTCGACCCTGTCGGCGAGTGGGTGGCGGCCCGACTGGGCGACCATGACAATGTCGACAAGGCAACCTTGCACTCCGGCGGGTCAGATGCAAAGTGAAAGCGTCGGTGTCATCGACTGCGGCACCAATACCACCAGGCTGCTCATCAGCGGACCCGGTGGCGATGTAGTTCGAATCGCCAAGATTACTGGGCTTGGACGCGGGATGGGCCGCACCGGCTTGTTGCGCGCCGACGCAATTGATCGAGTTATCGGTGCGCTGCGTACGTTTAGGTCCGAACTTGAAGCTCACAGCGTCGTGCAGCTCCGGATCGTGGCCACATCAGCAGCGCGCGACGCCGCCAACGGCGACGACTTTCTCGACCAGGTAGGCGCTGTCCTCGGGGCCCGCCCCGAGATTCTCTCTGGCGATGACGAAGCCGCATTGTGTTTTGCCGGAGCTACCGGTGGCCTTGAGCACGAAGGTTCGGTGATGGTCGTCGATATCGGTGGCGGATCGACTGAGTTTTCGGTTGGTCGTGTTGTCGATGGCGAGCCTTTGCTACTCGGTACGGTGTCGACCGACATGGGTTCGGTGCGGTTTACCGAGGAATTTGTCGAGCACGACCCACCGTTGCCAGAAGAGTTGTCGAACATGCTTCAGGTGATTCAGGCCCACCTTGAGGACGTCATTCGAATCCTGCCAGCGGCCGCCAACAGTTCTGTGGTTTTAGCCGTAGCCGGCACAGCCACAACTGTTGCTGCGGTCGAGTTAGGTCTGATCGAATACGACCATGGGCTCCTCGATGGATTCGTACTGACACGTGATGCAGCCGAGGATGTGTTTCGAACCTTGGCTACCGAGCCGCTCGTCGATCGGGTACACAATCCGGGCCTAGAATCTGACCGAGCCGACGTGATCGTGGCCGGATCCGCCATCCTGGTCGGGTTGATGCGTCACTTCGGGCTCGCGAGCGTCGTTGTGCGAGAACGCGACATCCTCGATGGTTTAGCAGTCACGCTCAAGAAGCCGCAGGCGTAGTCTGCACTGATGGAGTTGACTACCAGTCGGCTGGCCCTGCGTGGGTTGGGAGTCGGCGACTTTTCACAGTGGAGCGAAGTGCGCCTGCGTTGTGCCGACTGGCTGGAGCGGTGGGAGCCGCGCCGGGTGCCTGGCGCTCCAGACACATCGAGAGACCAGGTCGCGTTCGTCGCTAGATGTAGGGCTCGCGAGCGCGAACGCCAGCTGGGGACTGGCTTTGCCTTCGGCATCTTTCTCGACGGCGCTTTCGTGGGCGAAGTCAATGTCTCGAACGTTCGACGGGGGCCTTTCCAATCTGGCGACATCGGCTACTAGATCGACGAGAA
>JAADHX010000505.1:0-1568 GCA_013151655.1 Actinomycetota bacterium | reverse complement strand
GCTATCTTTTCGAAACGATTGGTCTCCACAGGATCGAGATTTCGATCGTTCCTCGCAACGAACGCAGCCTGCGCCTGATTAACAAGTTAGGCATTCGGGCCGAGGGAATCGCCGAACGGTACTTGGAGATCGACGGGGTGTGGGAAGATCACATCCGCCACGCGATTACGGTCGAGGAGTGGCACGAGCGCGGTAAAGAACTGCTCTCCTAGCAGTCGTCGGTAACCCCCGACAACGCGCTACCAGTCGTCGTTCTCGTCGATCCACGCCTGACCAACGTCGCAAGAATCCGCTATCGGACACCACTTGCACGCCGGCCCAGCCTTCTTAACCGCGACAGACGGCTCGTCGGCTAGTGCCGCCAAGCGGATAACGCCGTCGACGGTGCGGTGGGCTGCGGCCCACACCAGATCTTCATCGACCAACTCGGCCTGTAGGCGCCCAGAGTCGACGTAATGAGTAGCCACGATCAAGGGTGGAACCCCAGTATGAAGTGTTTCCAACAGAGCGTAGAAACGCAGATCTTCTCGATGGATCTGGGCAAAGCCGCCTGTCTTGACGTCGATGATGACTCGGCCGGCAGTCGTGTCGTTAGGTGTACCTAGGGTGAGGTCAAACTTGCCAGCCAGCGTCAGCCCATCGCCGCACAGGTCGGATCGTTTGGACACCTCGGTAGCTGGCCGCCAACCTCTTTGCAGGGGCGGAAACGTGTCGAGAAAGCTGGCCATCAGCGCACTGCACTCGCTGCGTAGTTCGGCCAGCGTTGCCTCGTCGATTCGCTTGAGGTAGTCACCAAGGCTGGTTTCGCGGTCGGTGATTCGCCCTATCGCGTCGTCGACGAGTTCTGACGGGTCACGTTGCCCGGAAAGATGCATCGATAACTCGATCGCCTTATGTGCCACCGAACCGCGGGCCAGCGGCACCCTCCACTCAAACTTTGTTTCTTGCTCGGCGAGGTGACGAGCTTCGCACCCGTGAACTGCCGCCAAGTGCCGCTTTCCGACCCAGAGGCCGCGTCCCTCAGAGCCTGCATGCACGCGATCTATCACCGAGACGAGTTCGGTTTCGATGTGGTGCCTTAGGTCGAGCCGAAGTGTGGATCGATACGACGGCCTGTCCTCAAGCGGAGGACGCAGGCGTTCGAGGTTCTCAACCTGAACTGGGTTCATCGCGGGCGCATCTGACATCGCGCCGACTTTACCCCTCCCACAAAGCCCGGCTTCCCTCGACCCGCCCGCGCTTTTCGCAACCTGTGCCCAAAACCGCGGTCATGACCGCGATTCTGGGCACAGGTTGGATCGTTGGGTCTGGGTGCGTCTGGTCGGAGAGGGTTAGATGTCCCACCCCTCGAGTTAGATGATGACGTGTCGAACGTAGCGTCTATCGAACAGGCCCCATCGGTGCGCTTTGCCGTTACGGCGCGCCTCATTGCCGATGCTGCTCGAGCTCGCGGTCTGGTGGCGCCGGCGTTTAAGAGTCCACCTCGTCTCGACGGGCTCGACCGAACCGTGAAACGTTCTGGCCGCAACGTTGTTGTCGCTGTTCGGATCAAAGGCCGGCCCTTCGGC
>JAADHX010000352.1 GCA_013151655.1 Actinomycetota bacterium | reverse complement strand
CGCACTCGGCGACCGAGAAGTGATGTGCTCGGGTCGAGGTCTGAAACGTCGCGCAAGACCCCAGGGCGGAACCCAATATCGGCAAAACCGTCGACGTTGCGGGTGTAGGTCCGTTCGTCCTCGGCCGCGCCATCGATGTAGTCGAACACCCCGCCAGGAAGACGGCGTTTGGCGATCCGGCGCAGATCTTCGACGTTGGCCGCGAAACGAAGCCTACGTTCGACGGCATCAAGTTCTGGGGCCCTAAAGCGTACGACCGAACGGAACGTCTCGAGCATCTGGGCGGCCTTCATCGACACGATTCTTACAGGCCCGAAGTTGTTACGTGGCGCTTCGACGAGAGCGTGGCAACCTATGTGTTGTGAAGCTGTTGTCGCGCCGAGCTCGAACCGAGCCGATGATCACCGAATTGAGAGACGCTCTGGGGGCCAGCCACGTGCGCGACGACGCGGCCACCCTTTTGCTTCATGCACACGATTCGTCGGTTTTCGAAGGCGGTGTGTCGGGGCCGGTCTGTTACCCGGTCGACACAGCCCAGGTGCAGGCGGTGGTGCGCATTGCGGCGGCCCACGGCCGCTCGATCGTGCCGCGCGGTGCAGGGACCGGCCTCGCTGGGGGTGCGATCCCGCTCGGCGCTCCGATTGTTGTGTCGACGGGCCGAATGACCCAGATCCTTGAGGTCGACGAGGTGAACATGGTGGCCTGGGTCGAACCGGGCGTAATCAACCTCGACCTGACTAAACACCTAAGACCCATGGGGTTCCACTACGCGCCCGACCCATCGAGCCAACAGGTCTGCACCATTGGCGGGAATGTGGCCAACAACTCAGGCGGGCCCCACTGTCTGGCCTATGGAGTGACCGACGCCCACGTCCTGGCAATCGAGGTCGTCTTGTCCGATGGTTCAATTGCCGTACTTGGCGGGCTTGAGGACGAACCAGACGGTTACGACCTCCGCGGTGCGTTCGTTGGCAGCGAAGGGATGCTCGGAATCGCCACCCGCATCGCCGTGCGGCTCACCAAGAACCCGCCAGCCGTCGCAACCCTGCTGTTGGCATATGACGCTGTGGCCGATGCCGCAAACACTGTAAGTGCCGTCATCGCGGCAGGCGTTGTGCCCGCGGCCATGGAAGTAATGGACCAACGCATAACCATCGCGGTCGAGAATTTCGTCGGGGCCGGTTACCCACGCGATGCCGCGGCAGTGCTTCTGGTGGAAGTCGAGGGACTTAGCAGCGGCGTGGCCATCGACGCAGCCCAGATCGAAGCTATCGGGCTTGCCAACGGCGCCACGAACGTTCGCACAGCCGCCACGGCGCTAGAGCGTGAGCTGCTGTGGAAGGGTCGCAAGACCGCCTTTGGCGCCATAGCGCAGTTGGCGCCAGACTATTACCTGCACGACACCGTGGTACCACGAGCCAAGCTGGCCGAGGTGTTGCAACAGATCTACGAAATCGCTGACCGCTACGACCTGACGATCATGAACGTCTTTCACGCCGGCGATGGCAACCTGCATCCGCTGATTGTGTTCGATGGTCGCGACGAAGGTGTTCTCGACCGAGTTCATGCCGCTGGCGCCGAGATCGTCGCCGCCTCGCTTGCCGCGGGCGGGGTGCTGTCTGGCGAACATGGCGTGGGGGTCGAAAAGCAGCCCTATATGGACCAGATGTTCGGCCCCAACGACCTCAAAGCCCAAGAGCGGCTCCGCAAGGCGTTCGATCCGTACTGCCGTCAGAACCCAGGCAAAGTTATACCTTCGGCGCACTCGTGTGCCGATATCCAGGCTCTGAAAGCGGTTCCGAAGGGCATCTGGGGCTAGTGGTTCGTTTCACTCTGGCTACCGACGATCCGGTCCTCCACGACTTTGCCGCTCTTGTGGGTAGCGAAGGCGCAGTTGCCGTTGCCGGATCACGCACCCGCTGGTCTGTCGGCGGCGAGTTAGCTTCTGGTACGCGCACCATCTCGGCTCCAGTCGGAATCGTGCAGCACCAACCAGAAGAGATGATTGTCACCGTTCGCGCCGGAACGACGGTCGCCGATTTGCACGACGAACTAGCCGCCGCTGGTCAACGAACCGCACTGCCACAACGGGGCGGAACCGTGGGTGGCGCGGTTGCGGTTGGCGAGAATTGCCTCGACCGTCTTGGCCGGGGCTCGGTACGAGACGCAGTGCTGCAAGTGCGTTTCGTCAACGCTCATGGCCAACTCGTCACCGGCGGTGGCCCGGTGGTGAAAAACGTGACTGGGTTCAACGTCCCCAAGCTCATCACCGGTTCGCTCGGAACCCTCGGCTGTATCGCTGAGGTCATCCTTCGTACCAACCCAACTCCGCCGAAGTCGAGATGGTTAAAAGCTGACGGTGCCGAACCCAAGAAGGTCTTCGCAGCCTTGCTGCACCCCGCGGCGGTGTTGTGGGATGGAACAACGACGTGGGTCCATCTCGAAGGTCACGAGGCCGACGTCGATGCCGAAACCGCAATGTTGGCGTCGCTCGGAGACTTCGCCACCTGCGATGGTCCGCCAGACCTGCCAGCGCACCGGTGGCGGCTGAGCCCATCGCAGATCTTTCGGCAATGCGTGTCCGCTCCGTTTGTGGCCAGTGTTGGTGTTGGCACCACCTGGGCATCGGTCGCGCAACCGAAACGGCCCCTAGACCGAGGGGCGTCGGTGGTAGCCAAACGAATGAAAGACACTTTCGACCAAGACCACCGCTTCAACCCCGGTCGGTGTTTGTGGACCTAAACATCGACGCCGACGACCTCAACAAGTGCGTGCAGTGTGGCCTATGTCTGCCGTTCTGTCCCACCTACAGGGTGACAGGCGAGGAGATCTACTCGCCCCGTGGCCGCATCTCGTTGATGCGCGAGATTCAAACCAGCGACGCGTCGCTCACCCCAGAAGTGCTGGCTTCGTTCGACACCTGCGTGCAGTGTCGTGGTTGCGAACCTGCGTGCCCGAGTGGTGTGCCATACGGACACATGATGGAGGCGACCCGAGAACGGCTTTCTGAGACCGGCGATGGCGCACCCCGCTGGTTACGGGCTGGTTTCGCCCCGCTCGAGAACCCAAGGTTGCTGCGGGGCGGCTCGTCCGTGCTGGCGTTCGTCAACAAATCCAAGCTTGTTCCTAAGCGGCTGGGTGTTCCCAAAGGCCTCTCGGTGCGAAGAAAGCCCCACAGCACCTCTGGCAGTGATGTGTTCATGTTCACCGGCTGCGTCATGGACGCATGGTCACGAGATGTGCACTTCGCAACTCAGCGCAACCTCGAAGCCGCGGGTTTCGGTGTCACCCCAACCGCAGACCTGGCGCCTTGCTGCGGCGCTCTGCAACTTCACGCTGGTCTCACATCAACCACTCGCCGTCTCGCAGAGCAGCTGATCGAGGCCTTGACCGGCGATGCTCCAATCGTGGTCAATTCGGCCGGTTGCGGCGCGACCATGAAGGACTACGGACGCATTCTGGGCACCGAGGCAGCCTCGGAATTCTCGGCCAGGGTGTACGACTCTCAAGAGTTCCTGGCAATGCACCTCGACAAAGTGCACGACGTCGAACCGTTGGACCTGGTCGTAGCGATTCAGGACCCATGCCATCTCAGGCACGTACAGATGGTTCACGAGGCAACGCGCACGGTTCTGGCGCCGTACGTTCGGAGTCTGGTCGAACTCGATGATGAAGGGCTCTGCTGTGGGGCTGGCGGCGCGTACTCGGTGCAACAGCCGTTGTTGGCCGGCCAGATCCGAGATCGAAAGGTTGCCTCGATTGAGCGCGCCGCGCCCGACGTGGTAGCTAGTGCGAATCCGGGCTGCTCGATGCATCTGGTTGGAGCCGGTGTTCGTGCGTATCATCCAATGCAGCTAGTCGATGCTGCACTCACTGGAGAACGTCTTGATGCCCAGAGTTGACCGAGCGCGGTTGCAAGTCGATTCGGAGTTGGTGGCGTTCGTCGAGAACGAAGCGCTGCCTGGCACCGATCTGCGCGCCGACGAGTTCTGGGCCGCACTAGCCGCGCTGATATCGGACCTGACGCCGCGCAACCAACGTCTGCTCGCGGTGCGAGACGAGATGCAGGCCGCCATCGACCGGTGGCACCTTGAACGAGCCGAAGTTCCGCACGACGCAGTCGAGTACAAGACGTTCCTGTATGACCTCGGCTACCTGTTGCCAGAAGGCGACGCGTTCCAGATCACAACTGAGGGCGTCGACCCTGAGATCGCCACCATTGCGGGCCCCCAGCTGGTCGTTCCGGTCATGAACGCTCGTTATGCGATCAACGCTGCCAATGCCCGTTGGGGTTCGTTGTACGACGCCCTGTACGGAACCGATGCCATCGGTACAAGCCCTCCGGCCGGGCCGTACGACCAAGATCGAGGCGCAGACGTAGTTGCCGCCGCGCGACGAATGCTCGACGATGCGGTGCCGCTGGTGGGCGCCTCCCACATCGACAGTGTCGGTTACCAGGTTGTTGACGGCGTGCTCGTGGTCAACCTATCCGGCGGCACGACGACTGGGCTAACTGAACCCGACGGCCTCGTTGGATACCTCGGTGAGCCTTCAGCGCCGACCTCGGTTCTGCTTCAGCGCCACGGAATTCACATCGAGATAGTTATCGACGCGTCTCATCTCGTTGGCGCCACCGATGCTGCCGGTGTCGCCGACATCGTTCTCGAATCGGCCATTACCTCGATCATGGACTGCGAAGACTCCGTGGCCGCCGTCGATGCCGCCGACAAGGTTCTGAGCTATCGGAACTGGTTCGGGCTTATGGCCGGGACTCTCACCACACAGGTCACCAAGGCCGGCGAGACCTTTACCCGTTCCCTGGCACCCGATCGGCAGTTCCGCAGTGTTAGCGACCCTGGAAGCCACCTGATCCTGCCTGGCCTGGCCCTCATGCTGATCAGAAACGTTGGTCATCTCATGACCACGCCCGCGATTCTCAACGCTGACGGCTCCGAAGTTCCGGAAGGGATTCTCGATGCCGTGTTCACCAGCCTTGGCGCAATGCACGGCAAGAACAGTCTGACCGGATCGATCTACATCGTGAAACCCAAGATGCACGGTCCTGACGAGGCCGCCTTCACCAACGAACTGTTCGACAGGGTCGAGGATCTGCTCGGCCTTGAGCGCAACACCATCAAGGTGGGCGTCATGGACGAAGAACGCCGTACCTCGCTCAACCTGGCCGAGTGCATTCGGGCCGTCAAAGACCGGGTTGTTTTCATCAACACCGGGTTCCTCGACCGAACCGGCGACGAAATGCACACGTCGATGCACGCCGGTGCGATGGTGCGAAAGTCCGACATGAGGGCCCAGCGTTGGATACTCGCGTACGAGGACTGGAACGTCGATGTTGGTTTGGCCTGTGGCTTGTCTGGCCGGGCCCAGATTGGCAAAGGCATGTGGGCTGCACCAGACCTCATGCACGACATGCTCGGCGCCAAGATTGGGCATCCACTCGCTGGTGCCAACTGTGCATGGGTGCCATCGCCAACCGCGGCAACGCTGCACGCAACGCATTACCACCAGGTGTCCGTCGCCGACGTTCAGGCCGAGCTTGCCGCGGGCGGGCCGCGAGCGACTATCGACGACCTATTGCTCATTCCGGTCGAGCCCAACCCTTCATGGAGTGCCAACGAAGTTCAGGCCGAACTCGACAACAACGCCCAGGGCATCCTTGGCTACGTCGTTCGTTGGGTCGATCAGGGCATTGGTTGTTCGAAGGTGCCAGACATCCACGATGTTGGCCTCATGGAAGACCGGGCCACCTGCCGAATTTCGAGTCAGCACATTGCTAACTGGCTGAATCACGGCATCGTGACCCAGGCCATGGTGCAAGAGACCTTTGAGCGCATGGCTGGCGTTGTCGATGCCCAGAACGCCAACGATCCGCGGTACGAACCAATGGCACCAACCTTTGACGGTGCGGCCTATTGTGCCGCGACCGACCTCGTGTTCAGCGGCACCGAACAACCGTCGGGTTACACCGAACCAATTCTGCACGCTCGACGGACCGAGCGAAAACGTGCCGAACAAACCAGAACAGGGGAGACTCAGTGAGCCTTTCGATTGCCAAGGCCAGAACGATTATCAGCTCGGCGCTCGCCGCCGGCGAATCGGCCGACATGCAACCGCTCGCGGTGTTAGTGCTCGATGCTGGCGGCCACCCGCTGGCGTTCGAACGTCAAGACGGTGCGTCGTTCGGCCGATTCGACATCGCCAACGGCAAAGCTCGCGGCGCGTTGAGCTTGGGCGTTGGGTCTCGAGCCCTAATGGCCAGGGCTGAGGTCGCGCCATCGTTCGTAGCCGCTGCCACCGCGGCCCTTGGTGGCACCCTCATTCCGGTGCCAGGTGGCGTGATCGTGGCCGACGCAGATGGCCACCACATCGGTGCCGTCGGGGTCAGCGGCGACAACTCCGACAACGATGAAACTGCCGCGGTAGCCGGAATCAGCGCCGCCGGCCTCACACCAGTTCCCGGTTAACCAGTCTGCCTAGCTGATTCCCTTGTTTTGGCTGCCCTCGGTGGCGCATTCTATGAAATCGGCTTCTAAGGCCGCCATATCGACGGCGACACTCGCGAGGCGAGGCGCGTTTGCGTCAAGCGCCGATAAGTACGTCTTGACAACGGTTGTGACTTCGCGGCCGCGAGCCAGGGCATCTTTGTGTTCTGGCGTCATGGCTCGGAGGTAGCCTGTGACCGGATCACGAGCTCGAGAGAACGAATGAAACAGTTCCGATAATGGACGCGGCAAGACAAGTCGTGGGCAGAGAGTCTGATCTCGACTCGTTGAGAGCAGCGCTACGTTCAGCGTCAGGCGCATTGGTCGTCGGCCCGGCCGGTGTAGGCAAGACACACCTGGTTCACTCGTTCCTGGGCGAAGTCGCCGCGCGAGGCGGTCGAATCGAAACGTTTGTAGCGTCACAGACGACACAGCAAATACCGCTTGGCGCGCTCAGCCCGGTGCTCGCTCAAGCCAAGCTCGTGAATTCGAGCAAGTTCGAGCAGCTAACTCAAGCGATCTGTGCGCTTCTAGGGGACAGCGAAGAGTCGCTTGCACCGGCTCTCATGTTCGACGATGTCGATCTGCTCGACGCGGCGTCGGCAGATGTTGTTCACCAGCTTGCGTCGAGCAGGCAGGCATCTGTTTGGTTGACCATTCGATCCGGAGAACCGATCCCGGCCCCGATCGAATCACTGTGGCGCTCCGGCAACATTCACCGTATCGACCTAGAGCCGATCAATCGCGACTGCGCCACGAGGATCGCCGAGGGATTTCTCGAGGGAGCGCTGGCCCGGTCGGCAGCCGACGCCCTGTGGGATCTTACGCTCGGCGTCCCCTTGTACTTGCGCGAGGCTGTGCACGACTTCGTCGCTTCGGGCCTTTTGCGACAGGGCAAACAGGGATGGGAGATTGATGGCCCTCTCGAGCCGGGCCACCGACTACAGGACCTTTTGCTTCGTCGGATTGAACGCCTTTCTGCCGTAGACCGAGGACTGGTCGAGATGGTGGCTCTCGCCGAACCGCTCGCTGCCTCTTTGCTAAGTCTCGGCGACCAGGACGCCGCATTGAAGCTCGTTCGACGGGGTCTACTGCAGTGGCGCGACAGCACTACGAGGGACGTTCTTGTCTCGGCACATCCGCTGTTTGCCAGCTGCAC
>JAADHX010000354.1 GCA_013151655.1 Actinomycetota bacterium | reverse complement strand
ATTGCTTCGTCGTGTGTGTCGCTGTGGAGCATCTTCATGTCGTGCAACTCGGCGATGACGTCGCCACATGCGCAGTCGGCTGATCGGCCAACGTCGGCTAACACGGTCGGCGCCTCGGGCACACCTTCGGCCTCGATCAAAGACACCATGGCGGCCACTACGTCGGCGTCCCATTGCGAACCTGCGTGTTCTGACAATATGGCCACTGCCCGGTCGTTGCCCATGCCGTCGCGGTATTGGCGAGTGTGTGCCATGGCATCGAAGGCGTCACAGACCGCAATGATCGTTGCAAACGGGTGAATCTCGTCGCTGCGAAGACCATCGGGATAACCGCGGCCATCGGTTCGTTCGTGATGTTGACGCACTATGGGCGCCAAATGGCCAAGGGTTTCGGTGTCGAGCAACATACGTTCGCCCAGCAGGGTGTGGGTTTTGATGTGCTCAAACTCCGCCGCTGACAAGCGCCCCGGCTTGTTGAGTACGGCGTCATCTATCTCGAGTTTCCCTACGTCGTGGAGGAGCGCGGCCGTACCGATGGTGCGAAGGTCGGCGCCCTTGTAGCCACATGCCTCGGCCAGCCTGATGGCCAGCTCGGACGTGCGTTTCACATGGTTGTGGGTGATTTCGTCTTTGGACTCAAGATCGGCGACGAATCGCCTAACGACGGGCTCGAGGCCAATCTCGAGAGCGTCGAGCGGATCTCTGGCTGCCAACGGACGAAGCACCGAGATCGCCAACTGCCCACGGCGATAAGCGACGAAACCAAGGATGCTGCCAAGAAACACGCCGCCGATGTCAAGCATGTGTGCCAGCCAGAAACCAGCCGTCATCGGGGCATCGCCTATCCAGACGAGGGTGCTGCTGCCCACCAGCACATAGCCAACCGCAACCGCAAGTGACGATGGCGATCCGCCGATGCGATAGAGCCGCAGGTGCCGCAACGACAACAGCAGAGCTCCAAAGTACACGACCACTGTGATGACCCTGGCCCAACCGCTGCCCATTCCGGCAAGCGGCAACGACGACGGAAACGTCAGCAGCAGTCCGGCGAGCCCCAGCTGAATACAGATGTTGGTCGCAACCCAGACGCGCCAGCGCCGAAGGATGCTCGATCGGGCCGCTCTGGGCAGCAGCAACGGCAGGCCGGCAATGAGGGCCATGGGCGCAGCCCAAAGAACAGCTGTCGCAGTGGCTTCGTTGGGGCCGTAAATGACCCCAGGAGCAGTGATTCCGTGCACGAGCGGCAGAATCGACACTGCGAGGAAGAACGTACCGACAATGCCCAAATCGGCAGTGTCGTCATGCCAAGCCCTGGCAACCGCAAGAGACGAGGTCACCACACAGAGACCGGCAGCCACTACCACGACCCAGAACAGCCCCACCTCAGAACCAAGTCGGGTGCGCCCGATGTCGGTCAGCGGCAGACCAAGCTGCACGCCGGCGGTGACGACCGCCACAGTTGACCACAACCCGAGTCCACGAAAACGATGCAACACGAGATTCCATCGGCGCCAATACCGCTCGATTGAGACATTGACGGTGCGCTGCACCGAAGCAGGCGGACGGCGGGCTACGGTGGAAGATATGACTGAAATTGCGGCCTCGGACGGAACAAAGCTGGCAGTCCATTCTGTGGGATCTGGCCCACCCGTGCTGCTGGTTCATGGCATCACCGAGTCGTCCCAGACGTGGGACCCTGTGGCCGGTCGGCTCAGCACCACCAACGAAGTGATCCGCGTCGATCTAAGGGGTCATGGCAACTCGCAACACAATGCCCCTTACGACCTGGCCACCATGGCCGGCGACCTGGCCGTGGTTGTCGACCAGACATGCGACGTTGCCCCCCGCCTAATCGGGCACTCGTTGGGTGGGGTAGTCGTTTCGGCACTCGCCGGTGTTGTGGCTGTCCACTCGGTCGTAAACGTCGATCAGTCGCTTCGTCTCGACCAGTTTCAAGCCCAGTTACAAGCAGTGGCACCGATGCTTCGCGACCCCGACTCGTTCCCGCTGGTGTTGTCGGCGCTGTTCGACGACCTTGCTGGAAGCGCTCTAACCGAAGAAGAGCGGGCGCGCATAGAAGCGGCCAGAAACGCCGACCAAGAGGTCGTACTCGGAATCTGGCAGGCCGTAATCGAATCGGAGCCCGCCGACCTTCGAGCCCTTGTGGACGCAACCGCGGCCTCGGTGACCGCGCCATACCTGTCGCTGTTCGGGATCGACCCTGGCGACGACTACGCCGACTGGATGTCGAATCGAGTGCCGACCGCGACCGTCGAGTTGTGGCCAGACCTTGGCCACTATCCCCATCTCGTCGAACCAGACCGCTTTGTGGCCAGAGTGCACGAATTTTGGAACAGCATCTAAGTCACTCGCACGCTGCTCCGCTAAGCGCTATTCGGGCGTTACGTACGCCGCGGTTAGGCCTCCGTCGACGTTGAGGTTGGTGCCAGTTACGTATGAGGCCTCGTCAGAAGCCAAGAACACCACGGCCTGAGCAATCTCGTCGGCCTCCCCAAATCGTCCCATCGGCACATGAACCAGGCGGCGATGCTTCTTTTCGTCGGTGTTCAAGAAGCTCATGAGCAGCTCGGTGCGAAGCGGGCCTGGCGACACCGAGTTGACCCTGATGTTCTCCTTGGCGTGTATCACCGCTAGCTCACGGGTGAGCGATAACACTGCACCTTTCGACGCGGTGTAGGCGATCTGTGGCGTCGCGGCTCCAACCGAGGCCACGAACGATGCCGTGTTGATGATGGATCCGCCGCCTCGCCGCCGCAGGGCCGGCACCCCGAAGCGGCATCCGTTCAGCACGCCCTTCACGTTGATGGCCAAGGTCTTGTCGATGATGGCCTCTGGCGTCGCCACCGCATCGTCGTCGCCAGGAAGCATCACGCCTGCGTTGTTGAACAGAATGTCGAGGCCACCAAAGTTCGATTCTGCGGCCTCGATCATGGCCGCAGTCTCGTCGAGGTTGGTCACGTCAACGTGCACAGCCACCGCCGATCCACCGGCTGCGATGACCTCGGCCACCGTCTGTTGGTTCGCCTCGTCGGCAACGTCGGCGCACACAACGGACGCACCTTGGGCGGCGAACCGCAGGGCGCTGGCGCGGCCTACCCCTCCTCCGGCTCCGGTGATGACGGCCACCTTGGCCTCGAGGCGAAGCGATGGTTGTTGTCCTGGAGCCACTGATTCCTCAGATTCGTTCGAAGTAGCGGTTGAGTTCCCAGTCGGTGACTGAATTGTTGTAGGCGCCGACTTCGACGCCAAAGAAATGCGAATAGTGATCTACCACGGCATCGCCGAGCAATCCCCTGATGGCCGAGCTAGACCGGAACCCCGCGGCAGCATGTTCAAGGGTGTAGGCCACCCTCGGCAAATCGGCCGCGGCGTAGACGTCGCCTCTGAACGCCTCGGGAGGTTCGGTGCGGTTTTCGATGCCATCGAGACCACTCGCTAGCGCAGCAGTGTAAGCGAGGTAGGGATTGCAGTCCGCCCCCGGAATCCGGCACTCGATACGAAGACTTGGGCCGCTGCCAACTACTCGGAACCCCGCGGTGCGGTTGTCGTCTGACCAGGCGATACGAGTCGGAGCCCACGAACCGTCTCGGTAGCGTTTGTATGAGTTGACCGTGGGGGCATAGAACGCGGTGAAGTCAGCCGTGTGGGCCATCCAGCCGCCCAGAAAATGTCGGAACGTGTCGCTGCGGCCACTGCCGTCGCCGGAGGTGGGCGAGGCGGCAAAGACGTTGGTGGAAGCGTCGGCGTTCCAGAGGCTCAGGTGCAGGTGAGAGCTATTGCCAGACTGGTTGGCGTGAGGTTTGGCCATGAACGTAACCGAGACGCCCATCTGGTCGGCTAGTTCCTTCATGCCCTGCTTCATGAGGGTATGACGGTCGGCCATATCGAGCACGTCGGCATAACGAATGTTGAGTTCGTGTTGACCGCGTCCGGCTTCGCCCTTGGAACTCTCGACTGGAATTCCGCTGGCACTTAGCGCCCGTCGAGCTGCCCCCACATAACCCTCGATTCTGGCTCCCTGCAACAGGTTGTAGTCCTCGTTGTACCAGCCCGCGGCGGTTAGATCGGTGTGGCCCTTGGCTTGGGCGTCGCGGTAGCTGTCGTCGTACAGGTAAAATTCGAGCTCGGACGCGGCCTTAACCGTGAAGCCAAGATCGGCACCACGTTCGATCTGGCGGCGAAGCATCGAACGTGGTGCTATGGCGACCGGTGCGTTTTTAGCATCGTCGATCACGTCGCACAGAACCACAACGGTGCGCTCGGCCCATGCCACCTGACGCATCGTGCCAAAATCGGGGACAAGGTGAAAGTCGCCGTAGCCGAGCTCCCAGCTGGCGTACTCGTAACCAGGCACTGGTTCCATCTCGATGTCGGTTGTGAGCAAGTAGTTACATGCGTGGGTTCCGGCGCCGATGTCGTCGAGGAAGAAGTCGGCGTCTAGGCGTTTGCCCAGCATCCGGCCGTACATGTCGGTGAACGCCAGAACGACGGTGTCGACTTCGCCGGAGTCGACTGCTCGCGCTAGTTGTTGCTGGTCCATGACAAGGCTCCTCGGTTTGCGCCGCCGACTAACTTCACAGCGCAAGGTCGAACAATACTGTCCCTAACTAGGGAGCTCAGATGTACTTCGAAATCGACCGAACAAGTCACGCCAATTGGCAGTGGAACGAAACACCACCAGAGCTGAAAGATGGTGATGTTGCCTTGGACCTTGAGGCGTTCGCCTTCACGGCCAACAACATCAGCTACGCAGTCGCCGGCGACATGCTCGACTACTGGGGGTTCTTTCCTGCCAACGCACCCTGGGGTCGTGTTCCAGTAATGGGTTATGGCCGTGTTGTCGAGTCGCGAAATGCCGACATCGAAGTGGGAGGCCGCTACTTCGGTTTCTACCCAATGACCGACCGTCACATCGTTGCCGCCGAGAACTCGTCATCGGGTTTCCGCGATATTGCCCCCTACCGCGCCAACCATGCGTCGGTGTATCGATCATTCGACCTTCAGCCAAGCGAAGCCTCTGCCGAGCCCGACACCGACCATCGAACCTTGTTGTTACGCGGTTTGTTCATTACTTCTTGGCTCGTCGATGATTTCTTGGCCGACAGCGACATGTTTGGTGCGAACCAGGTGCTCATCACCAGCGCCTCGTCGAAAACGTCCATCGCGCTGGCCCACTCATTGCGTCGGCGCGGGCAGACAACAGCGGTTGGCCTTACGTCTGAGCGCAACCGGGCCTTTGTCGAGGGCCTCGGTCTATACGACGCCGTTGTGCTCTACGACGACCTCGATGCTCTGGATCATCGCGCTCCTTCGGTCATTGTCGACATGGCCGGTAACCAGACGCTTAAGGCCGATCTCCATGCCCGCCTGGCCGATCTTCGGTACTCGTGCTCAGTTGGGGCAACCCACCGCGAGAATCTTGACGACGCCGGCGAGATAGCGGCGCCCGCACCAGAGTTCTTCTTCGCTCCAACGCAGATCCAGAAACGAAGCCAAGAGTGGGGCGCAGAGATACTCAACGAGCGAATGGGGGCCGCCCTGGAAGAGTTCGTGGCCGACGCCGAACGGTGGATGACGGTTGCAGTGTCGGCCGGGCGTGACGCGGTCGCAGAGTTATACATGTCCACTCTCGCTGGCGAGGTCTCTCCTGCCGTTGGCCAGATTGGTGTGCTTACCGCCGCCGAATGAGCCGACGTTGGCCATCAAGTTCTATGAGCACGGAATCAGTCGCCCAACGCTTCGGTTCCTGTCCCCATGGGCGGTGAGGCGACAATCCAGAGACGGCAACTGGCCATACTTGCGTCCGCGCTCGTGTTGTCGATGTCGACCTGGTTCTCCACGGCGGCTGTCATCGGTCAACTTCGCGACAACTGGGATCTGACCCGCACTTCCAGTTCGTGGTTGACGATCATGGTGCAACTTGGGTTTGTGGGCGGCGCGGTCTTATCGGCCACGACAAATCTGGCCGATCGGGTTCCCCCACGTCGCCTCATGTTGTACGGGTCGCTGGGTGCTGCCGCGGCAAACGCTTCGATCGTGGTGTTCGACAGCTATGGGTTAGCGCTGGGTAGCCGGTTCGTGACTGGGGCCTTTCTGGCTGCTGTCTATCCTCCGGCTCTAAAGGCGATGTCGGCGTGGTACCGCACGAATCGCGGTTTTGCTCTTGGCGTGATGGTCGGGGCGCTTACTCTCGGATCGGCTCTTCCTCATCTTCTCAACGCGATTGGTTCGATTGAGTGGGAACAGACCCTCATGCTCACCTCAGTTTTCACGCTCGGCGGTGGTTTGCTGGCCACCCTTGCCGGCAGCGACGGTCCGCACGGAGTGGCATCGGCCCCGTTCGACCCAACCCAGTTGAAGGCAATCGTCGCCAACCGGGAGTTCAGGCTCGCCAGCGCCGGGTACTTCGGTCACATGTGGGAGCTTTATGCCATGTGGGCGTGGATTGCCTCGTTCTATGGCGACGTGTTCTCGTCGGTGCGTAGCGCATCGTTGGCGGCCTTCGTTGTCATTGGCGTAGGTGCAGCCGGGTCGGTGTACGCGGGGTCGATGAGCGACCGCCGCAGCCGGCCAGAAGCCGCGGGCTTAGCCATGCGCTGGTCGGCCGCGCTGGCCGCGGTGATCGGGTTTTTCGTGGGCGCCCCTTGGCCGCTGGTGCTCGTTTTGGGCCTGGTCTGGGGTTTCTGGGTGGTGGCCGATAGCGCCCAGTTCTCTACCATCGTTACCGAGGTGACTCCGCCGGCCTACGTCGGTACTGCGTTGACGGTGCAACTCGCAGCCGGGTTCGTGCTGACCGTCTTTACCATCTTCTTGGTGCCGGTCGTGGTCGATGCCGGCGGTGCCGACAGCATCGGTTGGGGTTTGGCGTTCCTGCTGTTGGCCCCAGGGCCGATTCTCGGTGCCCTAGCCATGAGGGCACTTCAGCACCGCGGCTGAAACTGTCAAACGCCAGACTCCGGGTGTCAGTTACCGTCGTAAGCGGCGAGAATCCCAGGGTTGTTAGCTCCACTTAACGGATTGACGTCCGGCGGGCTGTGCCTCTTGAGCCCCTGTTCCATCAGAACCGGCGGCAAGTGAGGCTACCCACACTCCCAGAACAGTGGCGCTAGCATCGATTCATGCATATCTACCTTCTCGTCGGCGTCGGTTGAACCACAACCTGCGGGCAGTAATGGGGCACAAGTCGAGAAACACGTGGCGCATGACCATGCTCGTGTTGTTGCTGGTGGCTGCGTGCAGCTCAACTGACACCAGCAGTGAAAGTCGCAGTCCGGAACCTTCCGGGTCGTCTGAACCTCAGTTCAATCAGTCCACCGTCACAGCTGACCAGTCGAGTACGACAACTACGTCAACTACTCCGCTGGAGATCAGGGACACTGTCACGTTCAGGGCCGTGAGGGTCCGGTACTTTCAGATATCGGACCGGAGTTTCGTCTGCGGTTGGTATAACTTCGGACCGGCGAGTTTCTGCACCGAGATCGTCGAGGTTGGTCAGTTCGCACTTGGCGACGGACCAAGCCCGTGGACCGAGGTCCGGCCCGGCGAGTTCAACACCGGCCTTCTCGATATCTCGGGCCTGCTCGACGAGAACGACCTCCTGACAATTCAGGCAGTTAAGGTGAGTTCAAGCACAGAGATA
>JAADHX010000340.1:7704-8402 GCA_013151655.1 Actinomycetota bacterium | reverse complement strand
ACTCCTGGGCGGTGAGGGAAAACACCAGCGCCGAAGAACTGGCATCGGTGGCCATGTGATGGAGGTCTAAGTACCACGAACAGGTCTCGTCTTCGTGTGTCACCACGACGCTATCGAAGGTGCGTTGTCGAGGATCTATGGCAACCGCAGCGCGATCACCAGCCCACGCCATGGTTTCGGCGCGGTCGAGCTTGATCACCTCCGTTGTCGGTGTCGTGCGGCTCGGGCGAACCCACACGGGTCCGGCTGACCGTTCCTCGACCACGTGCGACAGCACCCGGTTCTTGGCCACGACAGTGTCGAACGATTCGATCAGGCGCCCGACATCAACCCTTCCGTCGAGGTGCGTGAGAATCGCCATGTTCAACAGCGGCGACGTGCGGTGTCTTCGCTGGGTTGCCCACATGGCTCGCTGGGGCACAGTTAGGGGTGTCCCCACCGAACCTAACGAAACGAGATCCGTCACTGGCTCAGACGACTCGCAAATCGGGCCATCTTGGCGACCGAGCCGAAGTTCTGAATCGTGACGTCGGTCGGTGCAATCTTGATCGAGAGTCGATCTTCGAGCCAAGTCACGATCTGCACAACGCCTAACGAGTCGACTACGTCCGCCTCGATCAGGTCGGTGTCGATTGTTACTTCGACCGATGGGTCGAGGCTGATCTCATCGTTGATTAGTTCGGCGAGTGCCTCGGCGA
>JAADHX010000340.1:0-7666 GCA_013151655.1 Actinomycetota bacterium | reverse complement strand
CTGTCTCAATCACTGGGGGCTCTGCTGCTGGCGTTGGAGACTGCGGAGTTCAGGCTCGCGACAGCGGCTCGAACCCGACTGCGATCGAGTTTTCCACTCTGGGTCTGAGGCAATTCGTCCACAAAGTGAACTATCGACGGCACCGCGGCCGGGTTGAGAACCAACGCCGCATGCCGTCGAACTGCGGTCTGGGTCAATTCGATTCCCGAATCGCCAAGAACGACAACCTCGACTCCTTCTGGGTTCGATGGCGGAACCGCCATGGCCACCGCAGTTCTAACGCCTGGCATCTTCTCGATAGCGGCCTCAATGGCCTCCAATTCGAGTCGAACCCCACGAACCTTGACCTGATGGTCGCCGCGGCCCACGAACACCACGCCATGTTCGGTCTTGCGAACAATATCGCCGGTCTGGTACCAGGCGGTGCCTTCAGAGTCGGTTCGCATACGAGAAGCGGTGAGATCCGACCGCCCCAAATAGCCAGCCATCATCGTCGAACCAGCCAGCCAGAGTTCGAAGAGTGCGCCATCAGCACCGGCAGACTCATCGAGCCGAACGAGGTCGAATCGAGCCCCAGGCCACGGTTCGCCGATCGGGATGGCATCGAGCCGCGCTGTCGTTTCATTGACGGCGAACACCGACACGACGTTAGTTTCGGCCGGACCAAACGCGTTCTGTATCGCTGCATCGGGAACGGCATCCATAAGCTCCTGAACTGCCGTAGGCGGATACGATTCGCCAGCGTAAACAACCAGCCGGAGACTAGGAACGGGGTGTTCCTTAAGGCCGCCACGCTCTACCAACAGCTTCGAGAGTGTCGGCACTAGGTACCAGACTGTTGCCGAATGTTTGCGGCTGTGCTCAACAACGCTCGACGGAAACTTGAGAACTGAATCTGGTACTGGTGCCACCGTTGAGCCAGCGAGAGGAGCGGCGTACAGCTCCAAAGTCGACATGTCGAAATGCAGCGGGGCCAGCCCGGCCAAGACATCGTGCTCGGTGAGGTCGTGAGCGTCCTTGGCCAGATGCGCGTATGCAACCGCGCTGGCATGGGTGTGGACGATGCCTTTTGGCTGCCCGGTCGAACCAGACGTAAAGATGATGTAAGCCTCATGGTGAGGTTCGACTGTCGGCGGTCGCACAGCTTGTGCCGATGGAAGCCGGTTGTTGCTCAGCGTGGCCGTGGTCGACTCTGCCCCTTCGCACTCGCCGGTTGCGCTGATCATGAGGCGCCAACGGTCGGACTCGGCCGCGAGGCCGCGCTTGATCACAACCGCAGCATCTGCGATGACAACCGATGACCTCGCCAAGTTGGCAATATCGGCAGCTTGGGAAGCGGGCGCACGAGGGTCGATTGGCACGACAACGGCTCCAATGCGTAATAACGCGTGAAACGTGATGTGCGACAGCACCGACTTGGCTGTCGATACGACGACACGTTCGCCATGTTCGATGCCGAGGCTCACCAGGTTTGCCGCCAGGTGTGTTACTCGGGACTCGACTTCTGACCAAGTGAGGGTGGTGTCATCGTCAACCAAGGCTGGCCCCGCACCATACGATGCGGCCGCGATCGTGGTGAGGTTGGCGATGGTGGTTGCGGTCATGTGCTTGGACTTCGGAGCTAGTACGCCGAACGGATTGGCGGTGATTGCTCTTTAGCCCTATCGGTGTGTACCGACAGGGCTAAAGAGCAATCTACGAGCCTGGCGACGATCTCGACCTGTCGGACCATCCAGTAACGGCAGCGGCTCCGAATGAGACCTATCAACTCCATGACCTCAAATCCGACACACTCGCAGCCCAATGGCGGCCATTCAGCGGCAGTCGACTTAGCTGCGCTGCATCTCAGCGCAATGTTGTCGGCCGATCATCCAATGGTGGGTCGCGGTCGCGACTGGGCAAACGAGAACATCCCCGCCCGGCTCGACCGGTTCGACGCCGATGTGTGGAAACGTGCTGGCCGCGACGGCGTGTTCGCGTTCCACATGCCGCGAGAGCTTGGCGGACAAGGGCTTGATCCCGTCGAGTCGCTGTTGTTCTTCGAAGGCCTCGGCTCGGCTCCATGCGACATGGGCATGATCTTCGCGCTGGCCACTCAGGTGTTTGCAACTCAGACTGCGCTAGTCCGCGGCGCTACTGCCGAGCAGCGCGACCGTTGGCTTCCGTTGGTCCTGTCCGGCGACGTTGTAACCAGCTTTGCGATGACCGAACCCGATGCTGGCAGCGACACTGCTGCCATAGCCACGATCGCCGAACCAACTGGGGAAGGCACCTACCGACTGAACGGTCAGAAGGCTTGGATCAGCCTTGCTCCAATCGCCGACGCGGTTCTTGTCTTTGCCACAACCGACCAGAGCATCGGATCGTGGGGCGTAACCGCGTTCATGATCGAAACGTCGCGGCCAGGAGTCACCTTGAGCGACCCGGTCCAGAAGATGGGCCTCAGCTCTTGTCCATTTGGAAACATCACCTTCACCAACGTTGAGCTATCGGACCACGACCTCATCGGAACCGTCGGCTCGGGCCAGCGCATATTCGCGACCGCGGTCGAAGCCGAACGAGCTTTCCTCTATGCAGCCCAGATCGGTCGGATGCGCTCGTTAATCGACATGTCGGTCCAACGGGCCAGAGGTCGCGAACAAGGTGGCAAGCCGATCGGCGCGTTTCAAGCAGTCTCGCATCGGATTGCCGGCATGCAGCTTCAATATGAGTCGGCCAGGCTTCTGCTCTACAAAACCGCAGTGTTGTACTCCCAGGGTCAGATGTTGACCATGGCATCCGCTCTGGCCAAATTGCACATCTCAGAGCAGCTGGTCAACGCCACTATCGACACGATGCGCACGTTCGGCGCGTATGGGTACACCGTCGACGCCGGGATCGAAGTCGAAATTCGCGACGCCTTGGGTGGCCTCGCCTATTCAGGAACCTCTGACATCCAGAAGAACATCGTCGCCAGCCTTCTTGGTGTCGGTCGGCCTCTCAGAAAGCAGAAACAGAAATGAAAACCATCGCTCGCATCATCCTCGCGATGATCGCTGTGGGGACAATGAGCACCCTGCTGTTGCCAGCCACGTCGGCTGGCGCCCATGCCGGTGCCCAGGCCTACATGTACCTCGACGTGTCGGCCGACGATCTCGGCGGGCGAGTCGAGCTTCCGTTCCTAGATGTCGAAACCGTGTTTGGCCTCGACCTCAGTGGGACCGACGAGGAGATTTTGGCCGAGTTGGAGGAGAACCTCGAGTTGCTTCAGGCTTACGTGCTCGACCATATGTCCCTCGGTTCGGGGGGCGAAGAGTGGGTCGTCACCTTTGACGGCGTCGAGTTGTTGCTCACCGAGGCCAAAGTCAACATCAACTACGCGGTGTTCAACTTCACCGTCGCAGTCGCCGGCAACGATGTACCAAGACAGATCGACGTGTCGTTCGATCCCTTCTTCGACGAAATCGACGGCCGCGATGCGCTGCTCCTTATCGCCAACGACTGGGAAGCCGGCGTGTTCGACAACGAGGCCGAAGCCCTCGTCGCATTCGACGCGAACACTAGGCAACGCTCGATCGATCTTGGCGATACATCGCAGTGGACCAACTTCACGGCCAGCATCGAGTTAGGTGTAGACCACATACGTTCGGGGCCCGATCACATCTTCTTCGTGCTGGTGCTGTTGTTACCGTCGGTGTTGGTGTTCAAAGCGGGATGGGAACCAGCTGCCTCGGCCAAGGATGCGCTATGGAGAGTCCTAAAGGTGGCCACGATGTTCACCGTGGCGCACTCAATCACGTTCACCCTGGCCGGGCTCGACCTCCTGCCGCTGCCGCCTTCGCGTGTGGTCGAGTCGATCATCGCTCTCTCGATCGCAGTGGCTGCGTTACACAACCTTCGTCCGATCGTGGCGAACCGCGAGTGGGCTATCGCGTTTGCCTTCGGCTTGTTCCACGGCATGGGGTTCGCGGGGCTTGTTTCTGGGCTCGACGTGTCCCGTAGTACCCAACTGGTTTCGCTTCTTGGCCGCAACGTAGGAATCGAGATCGGGCAGGCCATCGTCATTCTGTTGATGTTTGGCGGGCTGTTCATACTCAGGCGCACCCAATTCTACCGACCATTCTTCGTTACTAGCTCGCTTGCGTTGGCCGCGTTGGCCGCGGCCTGGACACTGGAGCGAGTGCTCGACAAGGACTTCGGATTCAACCAATACGTGGAGTCGATCATTGAGTGGCCTCGGGTAGTACTCCCCATCGCCGTCTTTACGGCGTTGTGCGCCGGCGCCTACATCCGTGAACGAAACGCTGACCGCTTGATTGGTGCCGACGAAACCGACACTCCGGAACCTGACCGAGAAATGGTTGGCGCTAGCTAGTTTGTCAGATGGAGGCCTAGGGTCTGTGTTCGATGACTTCCAATACACCCGGGGCTTCGGAGCCAACTCAGGCCGCGAATCTCACTCGCCGGATGTCGTCTGGCGTTGGCCTGGTGATGGCCAGCCTTGGCATCATGTGGGTGATCGAGATCGTCGACTCGGTGCTTCTCAACAGCCGGCTCGAGGGTGGCGGGATCCACCCAAGGGCACTCGATGGCATCGACGGAGTTCTTTGGGCGCCGTGGTTGCATGGTGGCTTCGGACACCTAATCTCCAACTCGATTCCCTTCATCCTGCTCGGGCTTTTGGTCGTGGTGCACGGACGCACTCGCCTGATCGAGGTCGCGGTTGGAGTAACGCTTATTGGCGGCGGGCTCACCTGGGTGTTTGCCCGTTCGGGCAACCACATCGGGGTCAGCGGTGTGGTCTTTGGGTTTCTTGGCTACTTGATCACGGCGGCGTTCGCCGCCCGCAGCATTCGCTCAATCCTCACCGGGCTCATCGCCATCGTGCTCTACGGCGGTTTGTTGTGGGGTGTTCTGCCTGCGCCGGGAATCTCGTGGGAGGGGCATCTCTTCGGCGGGATTGCCGGGGCCGCTATGGCGGTGTTCCTCGGCGACACGAAAAGACTCAGGCGATCCCCGGGTCCGGCTTCGGCCGCTTAGGTGACCAAGCTGCTTAGGTGGTGGCCACAGCGTTGGTCAAACCGCTATCAGAAGGCTTGCGACCAATGGCTGCCTCTGGCGGACAAAGATTGCCAGTCGCGGGGTCGCTGTAGTAACCCAGGGCGTAGTTTGCCGACGTGTATCCGAGTAAGTCAGTGATTTCAACTGCGAGGTCAAGCTCGGTCACGAGGTCGGGTGGACACGACAGAAACTGGTTCTCCTCGGTGCGTAGCCAGCTGAGGCAGTAGGTCAGGTTAAGGCCATGACGAGCAGTCGCGGTGTTGTTTGCCCCACCGCCATGGATGACCGAACCGGTGTATATCAGCACAGAACCAGCAGACATCTCTGCTCTGACGGTGTCGACAAGTTCGGCTGATTTCCATGCGTCATCGTCGAGACGATGGCTCCCAGGAATAATGTGCGTCGCGCCGTTTGATGCCGTGAAATCAGTGAGGGCCCAGATCGTGTTGAACTGAGGCTCGATCGGCCGAGGAATATACCCGCCCCACGCCAAACGGTCGGTGTGAAGCATCTGGCGAGATTCGCCAGCACCAATGCTAATGACTTGCGTCAGGTGAAGTTGAATACGTTTGGCCCACGGAGCGAGAAACTGCTCGGCCGCGCCGATAATCAGATCGTCGACTATGGCATCACGAACAGCGGGCGACAGCGCTACTAGGGCACCAGTGCGTTTGGTTGCCAGTCCAGTGAACTCATCGGTGCCGTGGGCATTCCGCTCGATCAACGGCTCGACTTCGCTCCAGAGCTGCGCCAGCTGAGTCTGGTTCAACAGGTCGGCAACGATGCAAGCGCCGTCACGATCGAGTGCGGCCAGGACGTCTTGTTCCCCGCAGCCTGCTTCGAGGGTTGTGAGGGTGGCTGAGTTCGGTTCGGTCACGAGTCTTTCGGTGCTTGGCGACATATCCGGGTGGGATTTGGACATTGTAGGCGAGTAGGGTCAGCCATCGTTAGCCCAACAGGACAAGAAGGGAGCGACATGGCGATGCAGCAGACTCAGATGGAGACGGTGCTCGGCTGTGAAGAGCTTGACGAGGCGCTTCGCTTCTTCACCGACGACTTGGGATTCGCCATCGATGTCATATCGCCCGCCGACAACCCACAGCGCGTCACTCTGAGCGGTCACGGTAGTTCGATAGTTCTGCTCAAAGACCCAGATCTTGCCCCCGGGCGGCTAAGGCTCGTTTGCCAGGACCCCGCAGCGGTGGCCGACGGGAAGCTCGAACTGGTTGCGCCTAACGGGACCATCATCGAGTTAGTGCCAGCCGAAGCCCCCTTGGAGATACCCGAACTGGTGCCAACGCTCGTCGTGAGCCGAATAGCCGACTCTGCAGGGTTTGGGGTTGGTCGGGCCGCGATGAAGTACCGCGATCTCATTCCCGACCGGCACGGTGGGCGCTTCATCGCGTCACACATCTTGATCAGCGACGGTGGTCCGGTTCCCGACTACGTGCATCACCACGGAGTTCGTTTTCAGTTGATCTTCTGCCACGCGGGCTGGGTCGAGGTTGTCTACGAGGACCAAGGGCCGTCCTTTGTGCTTCAGCCAGGCGACTGCGTGTTGCAACCACCGCACATCAGGCATCGGGTGCTTCGTTCGTCAGCTGGCCTTGAGGTGGTCGAGATCGGTTGCCCCGCGGTTCACGACACGCTGGCCGAACACGAAATTACTCTTCCAACGTCCCGCATTCGCCGTACCCGCGAGTTCGGCGGCCAGAGGTTCGTGCGACACGTCGCTTCGGACACTCCGTACGTGGAGTCGCAGCTGCGTGGTTTCGAACATCGCGAAACCGCTGTGGCTTCGGCAACTGACGGGTTAGCTGGCGCCAGGGTTGTGCGGCGTTGCGGCGATATCACTGGCGCCACGATCAAACATGATGGTGAGTTCTGGTTTGGCTTCGTGCGCAACGGATCCTTGACTCTCGACCTCGGCGAATCGGCCGAAACGTTTGGCGAGGGCGACTCGATCAGCGTCCCGGCAGGGCGCAGCATTGCGATTCTCGATGCTTCGGTCGATGCCGAGTTCTTGAACGTCTCGCTACCTGGTTAAGCGAGAAACGCAACTGTTCACAACCCTGAACGATCCCTAAACGAACACGTCAGCGCTATGTCGTTGGACCCGTTTTCCTGTTCCTTTGTCGGTGATCCCGGGCAACGGGCCCGGAGATGGGGAGGAAATTGTGAAGAAGATTATTCTGACCGCTCTTGGAGCAGCGATGCTACTGGCCGCAGTTGCGGTACCAGTGGGAGCGCGATCCCAGTCCGATCGTGACGAACCAGCAAGTTATACCGTGACAATTACCAATGTGATGGAGCAGCAGTACCTGACACCACCCAACTGGGCCGCTCATAACGAGAGCATTCACCTGTACGGCGTTGGGAGCCCGGCCTCGCCTGGTCTTCAGGCCCTAGCCGAGAACGGCGGCGTCCCAGTGATGGCCGCTGAGATTGCTAGTTATGTTGATGCCAGGCGCCAGGGAGTTAGTGGAGTGGCCGGTGAGGCTCCAATTGCTCCAGGCGAATCGGTGACATTTGAGATCACAACCGTTGAGGGTTACTTCAGCATGACCTCGATGATCATCTGCACCAACGATGGCTTCGGTGGTATTGACCGCAAGTCGCTGCCAGA
>JAADHX010000153.1 GCA_013151655.1 Actinomycetota bacterium | reverse complement strand
TCTTCGTCGATGGGTGGCCGCATTCCGACCTCGTCGACCTTGTCGACGGGTACAGACAACTTCAGATCGCCGTGGGCGGTCTTTAGGTTGAGGTACTCGCGCGACTCGCCGAACGCTTGTCGTGTTTCGCGGCTGAGGATCACCGCGGCACCGTGGTGCGGGTAGATGACGTTGTCACCAACCTTGAAGTCCATGGAAATCCCGTCGTTGTGCTTGTCCAAAAGGGGGTGAGCGCGTGGCCCAGCGCGCCGAATGCGACGCGTGTGAAGCAACTAGATTGCCAGACGTTGCCTATTACTACCAGTGGTTGTGCCGCTTTCCACACCACAGGCGGTGATGCACCTACTCTCACCTCAATGAGTTCCACGCCAATAGGGGTCGACAGAGCAGCAATTGAGCTGGTTGTTCAGCTCGCTTCGCCGGTAGCTGCGCCGCTTCGGGCCGAGGGATTTACTGCCTATGTGGTTGGCGGTTTTGTGCGCGATCTACTGGTCGGTCGCGGCTACTCCGACGACATCGATATGACCACCAGCGCTCACCCTGGCGAGATCAAGAAGTTGATAGCGCCGATCGCCGACGACGTTTGGCTTCAAGGTGAGCGGTTCGGGACCATCGGTTGTCGGATCGACGGAACCGATTTCGAGATCACCACCCACCGAGCCGAGCGCTACGACGAGAGCTCCCGAAAGCCCCTGGTTGAGTTTGCCTCCGCCATTGAGACCGACTTGTCCAGGCGCGACTTCACGGTGAACGCAATGGCTATCGCCGTTCCGGGCGGCGAACTTGTCGATCCATTTGGTGGCGCCGATGATCTCGCTGACCGTCTGCTCCGCACCCCGGCAGATCCGGCCGCATCGTTCAACGATGACCCACTCCGGATTCTGCGTGCAGCTCGATTCCAGGCTGGCTATGACCTCATGGCGGTCGAGGAGTTGGTGGTAGCCGCCACGGACTTGGTCGACCGCCTCGAGATTGTGTCGAAGGAGCGTATTCGGGTCGAACTCGACAAGCTGCTGACAACAGACGATCCCACTTGCGGGCTCGGCTTCATAAGTACGGTCGGCGCTTGGCCTTGGATTCTTCCCGATATGCACGGGGTCAGCTCTGATTCCGTGCTGTCGTCGATAGCGCTGGCTGTGAGCCCCGATGCCGACAGCCAACTGTTGGCCCGTCGAGCTTTGTTGTTTAGGGCCGCCAATACGGCCCAAGACGCAGCCGACGAGCTGAGAACGCTGCGCTATTCGAACGCTGAGAAACGTCGGACAATCGCTGTCATCAGCGCTATTGACTTGGTCATCGACAGCGATGGGCTGCCGTTAGACATTGGATCTGCGACGCTAAGGCGAGTGATTCAGTTGGTCAACCACGACTGGATGGCCGCACTTGTGGCCTTTCGTGCCGTCAGTTCGGAATTGGGCGAAACGCTCGAGTCAGAGTGGAACCGACTTTCGGCGTCGGAAGACCTTTCCAAGCTGGGTCCTGGGCTCACCGCCGCCGAGGTAATGAGTGTTCTCGACATTGACTCAGGCCCAATGGTTGGAGCTGCTAACGAGGAGCTGACGCGAATCCGGATTGAGGAGGGGCCACTCGCCAAGGACAAGTTGCGTTGGCTTCTGTCGCGATGGTTCGAGAGCAGGACCCTCGACGCGTGATCGAGGCTGAAGCGTCCGGCTGAATCATTCCGAGAGCCGCCGCTACGATGCGCTCATGGCCTTTCATCCCGCTATCGCTGCAAAGGATGCCGCTGCGGGCGTAGGCGCTGTCGACTATCGCCTCCAACGACGCCGAACCTTGGCCGATCTCAAGGCCGGAAAGGTCGCACCTTCTGAGGTATGCGACGCGCACCCTGAGTTGCTTCGGGTCGCTCGGAACTGCGCCTCCCCGTCAGCGACCGCATGCCCGGTGTGCGCCGTAGTCGGCCACCTGTCCGTGGTGCACTACGTGTTTGGTACCAGACTCCCAGCGTCGGGAAAGCTGGCCCTCAGCGAAGAAGAACTCGACCGGTACCTGCGTCTGACTGGCGAGTTTTCCGCGTATCAAGTTGAGGTCTGTTCCGAGTGTGGGTGGAATCACCTCATCAGAAGAATTCCGCTTAGGCCATAGCGCCTGACACCGAGATCGAGTACATCGCTTCTACCCTGACAGGCCTTGGCTACTACGCGTCGGAATAAACGTCGGTCTCGCAACCGGTCGCTCCGCGTAAGGCGGGTGTTGTACGTCACTACGCTGTTGTCCGTGGCGGCCGTTGCCGGCTTTGTGAACGTTCTTGGCCGGCTTGATCTTCCTGAGGCAACTGGTGTGGCCGATGAGACAACCATCATCGTCGACCGCAACGGCGATGAGATTGCCAGGTTGCATGGCGAACAGAATCGGGTGCCGCTAGCACTCGTTGAGGTGTCGCCGATTCTCATCAATGCTGTTATTGCGGCCGAGGACCGCGACTTCTTTACTCATCCTGGTGTGGATCCGGTGGCGATCGCTAGGGCCCTGTGGGCCGATGTGCGTAGCCAAGGGGCTCTTCAGGGCGGTTCAACCATCACTCAGCAGTACGTGAAGAACGCGTTCCTGACGCCAGACCGAACCTTGGTTCGCAAGCTCAAGGAGGCGTCGCTTTCAATCAAACTTGAGCGTGAGACTGAAAAGACCGAGATTCTTGAGGGGTACCTCAACACCATCTATTTCGGCAGAGGGTCATACGGAATTGGGGCCGCTGCCCGGGTCTGGTTCGGGGTCAGCGCCGCGGAGCTCAACATTGCCCAATCCGCATACTTGGCTGGTTTGATTCGGGCACCCGAGACCGCCGATATAAGCCGAGACCACCAGGTGGAAGAGGCATATCGGCGTCGAACATCTGTACTTGTGGCGATGCTCGAAGAGGGCTACATCAGCCAATCCGAGTTCGAAGCAACCGAGCGTCAGCCCATCGAGGGTTACACGCTTGAGCGCATCGCCAATGCCTCGGTTCAGTTGTCGCCTAAGGCTCAGGCGGCTGGGGCTGGATATGTCGTAGAGATGATGCGCAGGCAACTTTCGGATGCCTACGGCAGCAGGGCTGTGTTCCAGGGGGGCCTGCGTGTCCAGTCGACAATCGACCTCGATCTGCAACTAGCGGCCTATGAGGCTGCCACCGACATCTTGAACCGCGACGGCGAACCAACAGCAGCCGTGGTCGTCCTGGACCAAATTGGTGGTATTCGGGCCCTAGTGGGCGGCCGCGACTTTGCCGTCTCGCAAGTGAACCTGGCGACGGGAACCGACGGTGGCGGGTCCGGACGCCAGCCCGGCTCATCATTCAAACCGATCGTTCTGGCTGAGGCGTTGCGGCAGGGGATTTCGCCGTTGTCTCAGTTCGAGGCGCCACCGACCATGGAGTTCCTAGGGCTGGACGATGGCGCTGTTTGGTCGGTTAGCAACTACAACAACGCCGATCTCGGAATTGTCGACCTGTTTGGTGCCACGCGCTGGTCCTCAAACACCGTCTACGCCCAGCTCATCCTTGAGACCGGGCCAAGCCCAGTACAACGGTTGGCCGGAGAACTTGGCGTGGCTGCCGAATTGGATCCAGTGCATTCGCTTGTTCTTGGAACCCAGGAAGTGTCGGTTCTGGATATGGCGACGGCATACGCCACGTTTGCAGGACGAGGCGAGCGCCACTCGCCACAGCTGCTTATCGACGTCCTGGATCGTGAGGGGAAGGTGATCGATCGGTTCGCGTCTTCGTCAGACCGCGTTCTGTCAAGCCAGCAGGCCGACATCATCACGGCAATCCTCGGTGACGTAATTGCCTCGGGCACCGGTAGGAACGCCGCAGTCGATGGGGTGCCAACCGCAGGCAAGACGGGCACCACCCAGGACTACCGAGATGCCTGGTTTGTTGGCTACACCCCGAAGTTCACCACTGCGGTTTGGGTCGGATTTCCCGACTCCAACCGCTCGATGTTGAACGTCGCAGGGCTTGGGCAGGTGACGGGTGGCTCGTTGCCAGCGGTCATCTGGCGCGACGTGACAGCTGCGGCCCATCGCGGCGTCGAGCCCGGCTCGTTCTCGGCACCTGACGCCTTTCCCGGAGAGGTTCTTGGCACGAACCTAGGAGTAACAACGACAACCACACCTCCGCCGGCTACCACTACGACCGCGTCCGAGCCAGAGGCGACAACCGAGGGCGGCGACGGTGCGGAGGAACCAGAGACAGGCGACGAGACGCCGACCTCGAGCTCAACTGAGGTACCGCCTGAGCCCACGCCGGACGACACGACAACAACAACCGGTCCTCCACCGGTCGAGGTATCGACTACAACTGCTGACCCTCCAGCTGCCGATGAAGGCGACGAGTGAAACAGCTGTCCCACGACCGGCGGCTAATGGTCTTGCTGGTCACGCTTGCGAGCATTTTTTTGTCTGCTTGCGCTGGCCAGAACGATTCTGGGCGCATCGACGCACCCACTTCGTCCGTCAGCGCTCCGGAGGTTTCGACCGAGCCAAGCGCCCCGGTGGTCGATGCGCTCCCACTCCTCGATGAGGCAGACCTGGAACCATTTCCAGGCTTTGGGACCGGCACAGTCATCGGCGCGAACGCACCCGTTCCTGTTCTTGTTGCCGAAACATCGGATCAGCGAAGCCAAGGTTTGATGCATGTAGCCGATCTCGAAGGTTGGGTCGGCATGTGGTTCGAGTTCCCCGAGCCGACCAGCGGCAGTTTCTGGATGAAAGACACTTTGTTACCGCTTTCGATCGCCTGGGTTGATGCCGATCGGATCGTGGTGGCCATGGCCGACATGGAGCCGTGTCGCTCCGAAGACTGCCCAAGCTACTTTCCCGGTGTCGACTATGTGAGCGCGCTTGAGGTAGAACAAGGCCAGCTGGACGAACTGGGAATATCCCTTGGCACCGTCCTGACGTTGAGCAAGTAGGCCGGTTCGGGGCGTATCACCACGGTTCTAGCTGGCCACCCAGACCGGGTGTCCCACCCCCATGACACAGTGTGAATCGAAGCAGACGTTGGAGTCTGGCGTTCGGTGTTCTACGATAGCCAGACGACATTTCAACCTGCTCCGTCTAGAACGGGGCCCCGGCCAACCCGGGTCCGAAGGAGGTGCACATTAAGTGCGCGCGTATGAATTAATGGTTATTCACCACGGAGACCTCGACGACGTTGCCGTGCA
The DNA here is from genome assembly GCA_013151655.1 of Actinomycetota bacterium. Classification (GTDB taxonomy): domain Bacteria; phylum Actinomycetota; class Acidimicrobiia; order Acidimicrobiales; family Poriferisodalaceae; genus JAADHX01. Next base: position 2,554 of record JAADHX010000153.1, on the reverse strand, counting down.
GGAGCAGATCAAAGAGCTCCGCACTCGCATCGAAACCTCAGGCGAACTCAAGAAGTTCGACTACTGGGGCCGTCGTCGGTTTGCCTATGAGATCGACCACAAGACTGACGGTTACTACTCGGTTTATGAGATCCTCGCCGAAGGCGGAGCACTCGACGAGACCGAACGAAGCCTACGCCTCGCGGATTCTGTGATCCGCCACAAATTATTCCGTCTTCCCGACGACGAGGCCGAGCGCCGCGGACTAATCGGCGACGGTGCACCGGCTGACGCCGAGTGATGTCAAAGGAGTTATGTCATGGCAGGTGACAACAGTGTCACGGTCGTAGGGAACCTCACCCGCGATCCAGAACTGCGATTTACTCAATCAGGCCAAGCCAGAGCCACGTTAGGTATAGCTGTCAACAGGCGTTGGCAGAACCGGGCATCAGGCGAGTGGGAGGAACAAGTCAGTTTCTTCAATGTCGTTTGTTGGCGAGAGATGGCCGAAAATGTGTCCGAGACTCTTTCCCGCGGCAACCGCGTGATCGTTACCGGCAGGCTAGAGCAGCGGTCTTGGGACACCCAAGAAGGTGACAAGCGTTCTGTAGTCGAGATTGTGGCCGACGAGATCGGCCCGAGCCTCCGCTGGGCATCAGCCGAAGTTCGTCGCAACGAACGAGACGCCAACTCTGGTGGTTATCAGCAGGGTTCTAGTCAAGGTGGCTCACAGGGCGGGTCAAAGCCCGCGCAGCAAAAACCAGGCCCACAAGGACAATCCGCAGCCAAGCCTGCGGCCGAGTACTACCCCGAAGAGGAGCCGTTCTAATGGCTGCGAAGAAGAAACCCGTCCGCAAGGGCAAAGACCCAAGAAAATCTAAACCCCGCAAGAAGAAGGTTTCCCCACTCGTCAAAGAGGGGATCGAGTTCGTCGACTACAAAGACGTCACCTTGTTGCGTGCCTTCATGTCGGACCGCTCCAAGGTCCGCGCTCGTCGCGTAACGGGCAACGACGTCCAGCAGCAACGCCAGATCTCGATCGCTATCAAGAACGCGCGTGAGATGGCCTTGTTGCCATACGCCAGCCGGGTTGTGACCCAACGCAAGGGCGACAAGCGTGGCCGCGGACGCGACGATCGCGGAGACAGAGGCGATCGCGGAGACAGAGGCGATCGCGGCGATCGCGGCGACAGGGACGACGAAAGCAGCGATGCTCCGGCCGCTGCCGAAGACGACGCCAAGCCAGACGCTGCCGATGTAGCAGCAGATGCCGCAACGGATGTGGCAATAGATGTCGCAGCCGGCGGAGGCGAATCATGAAGGTTGTTCTTCGGGCCGATGTCAACGGCGTCGGCAAGACGGGCGACATCGTCGACGTAGCCGATGGGTTTGGTCGCAACTTCCTTGTACCGCAGGGCAAGGCCATGCTGGCAACCGATGGGACCGTTGGTCAGGCTGCGTCTATGCGTAAGTCGCGCGATGTACGTGATGGTCGCGACCGTGCCGCCGCCGAAGAGTTGGCTCGCCAACTCGTCGGCACCAGCATCGCAGTTACGGCCAAGGCTGGCGGTAGCGGACAGCTCTACGGCTCGGTAACAACCGCTGACGTCGTCGAAGCCATCAAGGCCCAAGTTGGCCTCGACTTAGATCGTCGCGACCTCAGCATTGACGACTCCATCCGTACGATCGGCGAGCACGAAGTTAATGCTCGTCCACATACCGACGTTCAGTTCGTAATCAGTGTCGAGGTCAGCGCCAGCTGATCTGATCGTCATCGAACTCCTACGCCGACGCTCCCACTCTGAGCGTCGGCGTACGGCGTTTTGGCCCCTTCCATCAACTCCCTCCGACACAACCCACAGGTTGTCCACATCTAATTGGATGCCGGTCCCCAGCTTGTTCTATGGGGTTTGCCGGGTTTACCCCACTAGCTACCCACAGGGCAGGTCAGCAATGATTGAAGTCGATGTTTGACTCTGAGGCACCGTCCAGCCCAACGGGCCCCATGGTGCGAAAGGCCCCGCACAACCTTGAAGCCGAGTCCTCGCTGTTGGGCGCAATGTTGCTCAGCCGAGACGCAATTGGCCCCGCCGTCGAGGCCGTGGATGCCACCGACTTCTATCTGCCCGCACATCAGAATATTTTCGATGCGATAAGCGCCCTGTACTCAGCCGGTCACCCCGCCGACGCGGTCACGGTTGCCGAAGAACTTGAGCGCGCCGGTCTGCTCGAGATGATCGGCGGGCTGCAAACCCTCGTCGATCTTCAGAACTCCACACCCGCGACATCAAATGCTGCCCGGTATGCATCGATCATCGAAGAACGGGCTCTACTTCGCCGCCTCATCGGTGCCGCCGGCGAAATCGTCGAGCTCGGGTACTCGCTCCCTGGCGACGTAACCAAAGCTGTCGACGAGGCCGAAGCCAAGATCTTCCAGATAGCGCAGCGACGAGTTACCGACACAACCAAACCCCTTCGCGAGTTGCTGTCCGACAACCTCGACCGTCTCGAGGAGTTATACGAACGGGGCGAGTCGATAACCGGAATACCCAGCGGCTACCACGACCTCGACGAA